>JAHEEK010000012.1:0-78988 GCA_024640765.1 Thalassobium sp.
AAAAAAATCATTGATTTTATTGGATTATTCGACGTTTTATCCAACTTGATTAAGCGAGTTGGAACAACATTTACACGTAGTGGTCTAGATCAAGGCGCCGTCTTTGTTTTGCGAGCGTAGCGAGATTTTGCGAAATCTCGCATTTTTTTCCT
Organism: Thalassobium sp.; assembly: GCA_024640765.1. Classification (GTDB taxonomy): domain Bacteria; phylum Pseudomonadota; class Alphaproteobacteria; order Rhodobacterales; family Rhodobacteraceae; genus Nereida. The sequence continues at coordinate 153 of JAHEEK010000012.1, forward strand.
GAACGGGGTTTCTATCGCTAATTTGGATTAATTCATGCGACGTTAACGATTGTAACGAGTAAAACGAGGAATGATTTCATGATTAAACTGACAACCGTTGCAGCGGTGGCAATTACGGGACTTGCGACCCCAGCGTTTTCCGATCCGAGTATCTGTTTTGGACTTAACTTTTCGTTCGGTGGTAATGTTGTTGTAACCAGTCTGGGTGTACGTGGATTTACTGATAACTAAGAAAACAAAGTGGCCGGTAGCCTAGGTCTGGACTACGTTTTCGGTGAGAACCGCGTGCGGCCAACGGTTGGTGTCGCTTACCTAGGTAGTAACAACTACATCGGCCTTGATTTGTGCTTCGGTAGTGGACAGGTCGAATTCGGTTTAGGTGCTGGTGTGGTTGATACTGCTGATGATGTTATGCCATCGCCGATAATTACAGAGATTCCGCTCTTATAACGCTTCTTACGCGCTTGATCTGCAACGGTCGAAGCCGCTGCAAGCATCCCATAACCGCGCAAGTCTAGCTAATGCTTCCCTGACGGCTGGTATTGAGCGCGCTGATGAAAAGAGTCACTTTTGGCTTGTATTATTACTCGCCTATCCACCGGCGCTATGACCAATTAATCATTTAACACACCAAGCCCACGTGCGGCAAAAGCTTCAAGCCGCGTGATCTCTGTCTTACTCAGCAATACGCCGTGCGTTTCGGCCATTTCGCGTGCAGCATAGCGTCGCTCTGACGGCAGTCTCGCGCCTTGGTCTGTCATTGCGTTGATCAGCACCTCGCCCTCTGCCACCGGATCGCGCCCACTGCTGTGGGCAAACCTAGCCGGATCAAAAGCAATGATAAGCGCACCGTGGCGGGGCAGCGGGCCGCCTTCGGCAAAATCAAGCGCCTCTTTACTCATGAATTCGCCCAACATAGCCCCTGCTATAAGTTCGATCATCGACGAGATCGCAGAGCCTTTGTGCGCTCCAAATGGCAGCATGGCGCCTGCCAGCCCTTCGGCGGCGTCAGTTGTAGGGCTACCGTCAGGGGCAATTGCCCACCCTTCCGGAATAGGTTCTCCGGCGATACGGCGCATTTCCATGTCCCCTCTTGCAGCAACGCTTGTTGCGAAATCGAACACGTAAGGGTGAGTGCCTTTGCGGGGATAGCTAAACGCAAATGGATTGGTTCCAAACAGCGGTGTGGTCCCCCCTGCGGGTGCCACAAATGCATAGCTTGGACACATCGAAATGACCGCGAGGCCAGCCCGTGCAAGGTCCTCTACTTCATACCAAAGCGCCGAAAAGTGCAGGGCGTCGCGGATTACCAAACTGGCCATACCAAGTTCTTTAGCTCGTTCAATCAGCGCGGCGCGGCCTGTGTCATAGGCAGGGCAGGAAAAGCCGCCCGCTGCATCCACTTCGATGATTGCTTTGCCACTGTCTTTCAAAACAGGCACGGCGGTTGGGTTGGCCTTACCCGAAGCAACTGACCGCAAGCACCCCTCAATCCGGTAGATGCCATGAGACTTACAATTGTCCCGCTCACCGGCCACAATTACGTCTGTCACGCTTTGGGCTGTTTCTGGCCGTACACCGCTTTTGGCGAAAGCCGCGTATACCTGCTCGCGCAGCGTGTAGATCGAGATATGTGTGTCTGTGGTCATATTCGGGTCTCCGGTATCGGGCGCGGTGCGTCTAAGCGGGCCTATTGGAAATGAAGCTGCGGTTTGGCCTAAAGGGTGAAATGTCGATATTTGGTTGCCGACCTTCGATTAAATCCGCAACAATCCGGCCTGTGATGCCGCCAAGGGTCAAGCCAAGGTGTTGGTGCCCGAATGCGTGAATGATCCGCTCTGATGCAGCGCTTTGGCCGATGACGGGTAGGGCGTCTGGCATTGTCGGGCGTAGCCCCATCCATTCACTATCTGGGGCTGGAAGATCGTGGAACATCTCGCCCACGCGGCGGCGTAGATAGGCAGTCCGGTTTGTGCTGGCAGTTTTGTGTTTACCTGTGATTTCGACAGTTCCGGCAATCCGCAGACCTTGAGCCATGGGACTGGCGTAAAAGCCGCCCTCGGCCCAACCGACTGGGCGGCTAACGCGATTGCCTTCAGTTCCGTAGATCAAGTGATAGCCGCGCTCAGTACCCAAAGGCAGGTGTTGTGTGTCAGTGCCTTCAATCTCGTTTGACAGCGCACCTGCGGCCACCACGAGCCTGCCCACTTCTACGCCGCTATTTTCTAAATCCAACACAACACTCTTTGGGCCAGCGTTGGAGCGGATGAGTTTCTGGGCAACTGTGTGCCCACCGAGCGATGTGAAACGCGCATGCATCCGGCGGATCAATTCTTGAGGGTCGTGAATGCGCCGCGTCGTTGGGTAGAAAACAGCACGCTTGATGGGCAACGCAAGGTTCGGCTCAAGAGTGCGGGCCTCTGCCTCAGATAGATCCTCAAGGGTCACACAAAGTGCTTGCCGCTTTGTCAGGGACGCACTGGCGTTATCTGCGGCTTTGTTCGTCGACCATATCGACAGCTGGCCAGAGTTGACGATAAGATCTTCAGCGCCTGCTTCCGCAATAAGCGGGTTAAGCCCTGCGTCTGCATGGGCCAACAGTTGTGCCAAATGCTGAGCGATTTCACTGGATCGCTTGTCAGTACAATTGGCGAGAAACGACAGCATCCATTTCGGGTTTCGCAGCGCATGGGCGTAGGAAATAGAAAGCGGGCTGTTTGGGCTGAACAAAAGCGCAGGCAGGTTTTTGAAAACCGAAGGGTCATTAACGGGCATGCAGGCGTAGGTTGCAAGGGTGCAGGCGTTGCCAAAACTTGCCCCTGAACCGGGTGGATTGGGATCGATTAAAAGGGTTTTATGCCCGCGCAATTGGGACCAAAGTGCGGTGCTGACACCGACAATTCCCGCCCCCACTATTCCAACGTCATAGTCGCTCATCGCGCGCGCTCCTGATGTGTCTGAACTAAGTCGTAGCAGCGGGGATTTCGTTGGGCAACTGATCTGAAACGCTGGTCACGGGCTGCAGGTTGCCCTGAAAAAGAGGGGCTTTGCGCTCCTCTCTTGATGATCCTTAAGCCATGAATGACTTCTTAGCTGGGGGACAACCCGCGCAAGCGTTCCGAGCGGCGGCGCAGCAATTCCACAGTTGTCAGCAACAAGATCGAGAACGTCACAAGGATCGTTGCTGCGGCCAAGATAGTTGGGCTGATCTGTTCACGAAGACCCGTAAACATCTGCCACGGCAGTGTTTGTTGTTGTGCGGCGCCAACGAACAGCACCACGACGACCTCGTCAAACGACGTGATAAACGCGAACAGCCCACCTGAAATGACACCGGGCAAGATAAGCGGCATCTGAACGCGGAAGAAGGTGGTCACGGGGTTTGCGCCCATGTTTGCAGCCGCGCGGGTCAGGGAGTTGTCAAAACCTACAAGCGTGGCAGTCACGGTGATGATGACGAACGGAACACCTAGAACCGAGTGCGCCAAGATGACTTTCACGTAACCCACAAACGATTGGTTAAGGCCAAGGTTTGCTTCCAACCAGTTCCCGAGGGGGCGTAGAAGAAGAACATGCCAGTCGCCGAAATGATCAACGGCACAATCATTGGCGAGATCATGATCGCCATGATCGAAACCGCTCTTGAAAAAGCGGTCCTTGGCGTTCGCAAAAGTGATCTGGTGGCGGACATTATGCACGCGGGCATCACCGGTGTTGGGGATGACTGGGGGGACTATCCGGCCATTGTTCCCCTGACGCCGTCGGGGCTGGATGCAACCGCCGCACATTTAACGTGGGACGGACGGCCCATGCAGGCAGGTGAGGCTACGTTTTTCGAACTTTCTGGCTGTTACCGCCGCTACCACGCGCCGCTCTGCCGTACTGTATTTTTAGGAAAGCCGTCTGATGACATGCGCCGTGCGGAAGCTGCGCAAATTGAGGGGATTACTGCAGGGCTGAAGGCTGCTCGGGCAGGGAACCGGACGTGCGATATTGCCACTGCCTTCATGGATGTTTTGGCCAAGCATGGCATTTCACGGCAAGGGCGCATGGGCTGTCCGATCGGCCTAAGCTACCCGCCTGATTGGGGTGAGCGCACCGCATCCATCCGCACCGAAGATGAAACGGTTCTACAGCCTGGCATGGTGTTCCATTTCATGCCCGCACTTTGGATGGACAGTTGGGGGCTTGAGACCACTGAGACGATTTTGATTTCGGAGACCGGGGCGGCCGAAGCCCTTTGCAATATTGAGCGCAAGCTCTTCGTGAAAGACTGAAATCATGGCCAGCCTGAAAGAAACCACGGAACTGTTGGGAAAGCTCATCTCGTTTCCCAGTGTGTCCAGCGACAGTAACCTTGATCTGATCAACTTCTTGGCGGAGTATCTCGAACGGGCGGGGGCAAGGGTTATCACCCAACCGTCGGTTGATGGAATCAAGGCCAATTTGTGGGCGACACTCGGGCCAGAGGGACCAGGTGGTATCGTGTTGTCGGGGCATTCGGATGTTGTGCCTGTGACGGATCAAGACTGGACCAGCGATCCTTTCGAGATGGTTGAGAGGGACGGCAAACTATTAGGCCGTGGGACCTGTGATATGAAGGGTTTATCGCAGCAGCTGCGGTCAAAGCGGCAGATTACGCCGCCAAACCCCTTAAAAGGCCGGTACATTTTTCGTTTACATATGACGAGGAAACCGCCTGTTTGGGCATTCAAGATCTTGCCAAATGGTTGACCCAGCAAGATTTGCGCCCTGCCTTGGCTATTGTCGGTGAGCCGACGATGATGCAGGTGATCGAAGGGCATAAAGGGTGCAATGAATACACCACCCATTTTCACGGGTGCGCAGGGCATGGATCAATGCCTGACCTTGGTGTGAATGCAGTTGAGTATGCGGTCCGCTATGTCTCGTGCTTGCTGGACATCGGCGAGCAGCTGAAAACCCGTGCGCCGGCAGACAGCCGATTTGAACCCCCTTGGACTACGATCAACACAGGGGCGTTGGTAGGCGGCACAGCGCACAACGTGATCCCAGAGACAGCCTCGGTCGATTGGGAATTCCGCCCTTACAAACGAGCGATTTCCACTTCGTCAAAGAAGAGATCGAAGACTATGCACAATCGGTTTTGTTGCCCGCAATGCAAGCGGTTGATCCAGATGCCAATATCCGCACAGAAATCATTGGCGAGGTGGCGGGACTTGAGCCTGCAACCGTAAATGAAGCCCGCGACATTTTGTTGGAGTTAACGGGCGGAAATGGCGCGGGCGTCGTGCCGTTTGGGACAGAAGCGGGTATCTTCGGCTCCCTCGGGATGTCCGCAGTGATCTGCGGTCCGGGTTCAATCGAGCAGGCCCACAAACCCGATGAATTTCTTGCACTTGATCAATTGCAAAAATGCCTGACGATGCTGGATGATTTGGAACGTAAAGTGCACGCATAAATCGACATTGTGAGCAGGATGCGTACACGTTAGGTGCGGGTTAATGGCGGGGACGGTTTCTTACGCAATGGTCTTTGGTCGGTGTTACCGCCGAGGATTGCATGGAGCCTAAACGTCAAAGTTCAAGACCACGTTAATCAGCGCACCATACTGAAATACGCGTCCTGATAACCATTTTCGTAAAAATGGCTCCGACGGTAGGGATCGAACCTACGACCAATTGATTAACAGTCAACTGCTCTACCGCTGAGCTACGTCGGAACACTAGGAAGGGCTATAGCAACGGTGTTTGGGCGCGTCTAGAGGCATTTTGGCAAAAATAACAAATTTAAGACGGAATTTTTTCGAGCAGTCGAAATTTGCTTTGAATAGAAAGGATTCCTTCGGGTGAAACCCGTTTTTTAGTCATAAGATCAATGAGATGGGCTAGTACGTTTTGCTCGGCTGCGGACCAAAGATTGGGGTTGATGTCACTGTATATCTGCTGTGTCAGCTCTTTTGGCGTCTGTGGCCCTGCTTCCAACGTTCTGATGATCTGTTTGGTGCGTTCCATGCGGTGACTGATGAGCCATTCAATCCGTTTTTGGGGATCTTCGATGGCTTCTCCGTGCGCAGGTAGCAGTCTAAGCGCCGCGCGCGTTCTTGTTTGTTCACATGACGTAATGAACTGCGTCAGGTCCCCATCGGGCGGCGCCACCAGCGATGTTGCCCAGGCCATGATCAAATCACCGCAAAGCTCAACATCCCCCACAGCGAAGCTCATGTGATTGGCGAAATGGCCGGGTGTATGATGTGCAGTGATGCGCCAGCCCGCATGTTCGATAACTTGGCCATCATTTAAGCGGACATCCGGTGCGAATTGATGATCCACACCTTCGCCTTGTTTTAGGATGTCTGTCTGCGCGAGGGCGCTCATGACATCACTCCGGCCTCTGGTGCTGTCTCCAAAGGCGTGTACTTTTGCGCCCGTGATTGAGGCAACGCGGGCGGCAAGAGGGCTGTGGTCAAGGTGGCTATGGGTCACCAGAATATGCGAGATACGCTGATCTTTTTCGAGAGCGTCCATGATGGCCTGACAGTGGGCGTCATCAATCGGGCCGGGGTCCACCAGCGCAAGGTCCGATGTGCCGACAAGAAAGCTATTGGTCCCCGCGCCAGTGAGCGGCGAGGGGTTGTTGCAGGTGATCCGTTTGATGTTTTGTGCCACCTTAATGGGCTGGCCGTAGGGCAATGACATTTTCGGTGCTTTCCATCTGGGGGGCGCTAGGGGTAGATATAGGCCATGATTTTCCCGTGGCTCAAACGATATATGCCGCGCTCGCTTTATGGCCGGGCCGCGCTGATCCTGATTCTGCCGGTTGCTGTGCTGCAAATTGTGGTGGCGGTGGCATTTGCTCAGCGTCATTTTGATGGTGTGACAGAACAGATGAGCCGCGTTCTGGCCATTGAGTTGCGCTATCTGACATCGCGAATTAACAATGCGGCGGGTGCTGAGACTGCTGCGGTTGAAGCAGGTCGCATCGCGCGGGCTTTGGATATGGTGCTAATCGCTGATCCCATTGATGGGGTCATCAAAGAATGGAGCGATATCTCAGGCGTTACGATCGCGCGGGTTTTGAATGATGAGGTGCCAAAGCTTTCGGGTATTAACGTGGCACTTGAGCCCTCGCTTGTTGGCGTCACGCTTTCGACGGACCACGGGCTATTTACTGTAACGCTTGATCGCCGCCGTCTGTCACCTAAAAACCCACATCAGCTTTTTGTTTGGATGGTAGCCATCGGTGCGGTGATGCTCGTCATCTCGTATATGTTTTTGCGCAACCAATTGCGGCCGGTAAAGCGGCTGGCGGTTGCGGCAGCCGCCTTCGGGCGAGGGCAGGTGGTGTCTCTGACGCCTACTGGGGCCACGGAAATGCGCGCAGCGGGGACGGCCTTTCTGGATATGCGTGCACGGATTGAACGGCAAGCGCAGCAGCGGCGCCTGATGGTGTCGGGGATCAGTCATGACCTGCGCACGCCACTGACCCGTATGCGGCTTGGGCTGTCGCTGATCGACGAAGACACCAGCGAGCTAGAGGGTGATGTGGACGCCATGCAGCAGATGCTTGATGCGTTTTTGAATTTTGCGCGCGATGAAGGCACGGAAGAAACGGAAATCGCCGATCTTGGTCAGCTGATTGCGGATGCAATCCAACAAAGCCAGCGTGCAGGATTTGACGTTACAGCGGTAGGCGCAATTTCTACGGTATCGATGCCTTTGCGCCCCATGGCCATCGGCCGGTTGTTGGATAACATCATCTCGAATGGCGCGAAATATGGCACCAGCGTTGGGGTGTCACTTGCGGTGAGTGAGCGAAGCGTGTGTATCACCATTGAAGATGATGGCCCGGGTATTGAGCCTGAGTTTTATGACACCGCATTGCGCCCGTTCACGCGGCTTGAAGGGGGGCGTAACCAGAACAAAGTCGCGGGTGTCGGGCTTGGTTTGGCAATCGCCAATGACATCGTGCGCAGCCACGGCGGGTCTTTGCGCCTTGGTGTCAGCGGTGCGCTTGGGGGATTGCGTGTTGATGTGGTGTTGTCACGTCCCGCACTTGACTAATGAAGCGGCGTGTGTGGTAGGCCCGGCAGGACTTGAACCCGCGACCAAGCCGTTATGAGCGGCCTGCTCTAACCAGCTGAGCTACAGGCCCACGCAGCATCGTGCTATCCTTGGCATTCAAAAGGGTCAAGGTGGCATGATTGGTTTTTGTGCTCCAGTTTGGTGCAATCTACAGTTCAGATTTCAGGCGTTATGCACCGCGAACGCGGCTTAAACCCCATCTCCCTTTGACCCCTTCGCGCGGACCTGCTACGTGGCGGCAACATCATTGTCCGGAGCGCGCATATGTCCAATGACATCCCCACATCCCCGCAATCATTGAGCTATGCTGACGCTGGCGTTGATATCGACGCAGGCAACGCTTTGGTCGAACGGATCAAGCCCGCCGCGAAGTCTACCAACCGTGCTGGCGTGATGGCTGGCTTGGGCGGGTTTGGTGGTCTGTTTGACCTCAAGGCGGCGGGTTATAGCGATCCAATTTTGGTTGCGGCGACAGATGGTGTTGGCACGAAACTGCGGATTGCGATTGATACAGGCAACGTTGACGGTGTTGGCATCGATCTGGTGGCAATGTGCGTGAACGATTTGATTTGCCAAGGCGCAGAGCCGCTTTTCTTTTTGGACTACTTCGCAACAGGCAAGCTTGAGCTTGATAGCGCTGCGCGCATCATCGAGGGAATTGCCGCCGGCTGTAAGGCCAGCGGATGTGCCTTGATCGGTGGTGAAACTGCCGAAATGCCCGGCATGTATGAGGGCGGTGATTTTGACCTTGCGGGTTTTGCTGTTGGCGCGATGGAGCGTGGCGTAAGCCTACCTGCTGATATCCAGCCGGGTGATATTCTGCTGGGTCTTGCCAGTGACGGTGTGCATTCAAATGGCTTCTCGCTTGTGCGCAAAATCGTCGAAGTGTCAGGCCTTGGTTGGGACGATGTATGTCCTTGGGACGCAAGCCAGACCCTTGGTGCTGCGCTTTTGACGCCAACGCGGCTCTATGTGCAAAGCACTTTGGCGGCCTTCAAAGCCGGTAAAGTTCAAGGTCTTGCCCATATCACTGGCGGCGGACTTACCGAGAACTTGCCCCGCGTTCTGCCAGAAGGCTGTGCCGCGCAAGTTGATCTTGATGCGTGGGACTTACCACCGGTTTTCAAATGGCTTGCCCAAGAAGGTCAGATGCACGCAGCCGAGCTTTTGAAAACATTCAACTCCGGCATTGGCATGGTGGCTGTTGTGCGCGAGGCCGATGTGGCAGACGCGGTACGTATTCTGGCCGAGCACGGCGAGATTGTTGTGCCCCTTGGTCAAGTTACCGAAGGCGATGGTCAGGTTTACTACTCCGGCGCCATCGCGTGAGCAAAGCTGAACGGGATGTAGACCGCCTGCGCGTGGCGATTTTGATCTCTGGCGGGGGCTCAAACATGATGACTTTGCTCGATGACATGGGACGTGACGATCATCTTGCAACACCGGTGATCGTAATCGCCAACCGTCCCGATGCAGGCGGGCTGGCAAAGGCGCCCGCGAACGGTGTTGCAGCACAGTGTATCGATCACAAAGCTTTCGACAGCCGTTCAGAATTTGAAGATGCGCTGCATAGGGCGCTGCTTGATGCGGCTACTGATCTAATTTGCTTGGCGGGCTTTATGCGTATTCTAAGCGCTGAGTTTGTGGCAAAGTGGGAGGGGCGTATTCTTAATATCCACCCATCTCTTTTGCCGAAATACAAAGGTCTTCATACCCATGCTCGCGCCATTGAGGCGGGCGATGATCTGCACGGATGTACAGTGCATCACGTAACTGCCGCCCTTGATGATGGGCCGATTATTGGCCAAGCGACCGTGCGGATTGCAGCAGATGACACGCCAGAAAGCCTTGCGGCCAAAGTGTTGGTTCAAGAGCATCTGCTCTATCCCAAAGCGCTACGGATCGCGTGTGAAAGTATAATACAGAATTAAGACATGAAAATCGGCTTGGAGATGTGGCCGGAAATGGCTACACAAGGTGAACTTCGGGACGTCCCCGACAACTAAAGAACGGCCGCACATGCGCACATTGACCACCACCAAAGCTTTATCTGAATTTTGCGCCAGCGCACGTGAGTGTGAGTACGTTACAATCGACACTGAGTTTTTGCGCGAACGGACGTATTACTCAAAGCTTTGCCTGATCCAGATGGCCTATCGCGGTGAGAAGGGTGCGGACGCTGTGCTGATTGATCCGCTGGTGGATGATTTGTCGCTTGAGCCGCTCTATGATCTGTTCCGTGACACCTCTGTCGTCAAAGTGTTTCACGCCGCCCGTCAAGACCTTGAGATTTTCTTTGTGGATGCCAAAGTTTTCCCAGAGCCACTTTTTGATACACAAGTGGCGGCAATGGTTTGCGGTTTTGGTGAGCAGGTGGGCTATGAGACGCTTGTCCGCAAAATCGCACGTCAAGCGCTTGATAAGTCGTCACGGTTTACGGATTGGTCACGCCGACCTCTAAGCGATGCGCAGAAAACCTATGCGCTCGCGGATGTCACCCATTTGCGCGATATCTACGAGTTTCTTAAAGTTGAGATTGAAAAATCCAGCAGAACCAAGTGGGTAGAGGAAGAACTTGAAGTTCTTACAACGCCTGAAACATATATTATTGAGCCGCAAAACGCATGGGCGCGCATCAAAACACGCACGCAATCAGGCCGCTTTATGGCGCTGGTTCAAACCCTTGCAGAGTTTCGTGAAGGATATGCGCAAAGCAAAAATGTGCCGCGCAACCGCATCATGAAAGATGACGCGCTGCTTGAGATGGCCTCTTTAAAACCGACTTCGCACAAAGAGTTGAATGGCGCACGTCTGCTGCAACGCGATGCCCGCCGTGGTGACATTGCCGATGGTATTCTGGCCGCTGTTGCAAAAGGCATCGCGATGCCAGCGGATAAAGCACCCAAGATTGCAAAGGCGAATTCGAACATCCAAGTGAACCCTGCGCTGGCGGATCTGCTTCGCGTGTTGTTGAAGGCAAAATGCGATACTGCGGGGGTTGCGCAAAAGCTTGTGGCCAACGCAGCTGAGCTTGATGCAATCGCGGCGGGTGAGCGTGATTTGCCATCATTGCGCGGATGGCGCGCCGAGGTATTTGGTCAAGATGCCCTGCGTTTGAGCGAAGGCAAAGTGGCGCTTGCAACCCAGCGCGACAAAGTTGTCACCATTGAGCTTGACGCTGTCTAAGCGGCTAATTCTTTAGAGGCGAGTGCGGCGTACGTTGTCTTGGCCGCGTACCTCAATAGCTGTGATGCCTTGCAGGGCAACGTCAGACACAAACGTACCCACAGTGATTTCCCGTGATGGCGCGCTGCCGCCAGGTGCACCGGGGCGAGGCGGCACAACTCTAAACTCAAACGCAAGCAAGCCACGCGTCTCGGTCTCAACCTCGATCAACTCAGCAGTGTGAAAACCTTGGGTCTGTGGCAGGCCGGTCGCGCGCACAATGGCACCGCCGGGCGCGCGTTCGATCCGCATATCAGCAACTTGCGAAATAAGGGGACGGATGTCTTTTGCGGTTTCCAACGCACCTTCGGGTGTCAGCCGTTCTTCCTGCCGCTCGTAGTTGAACCAATTCATCGGGTTCACGCGGCTTTCTCGAATGCTTCCACAGGCGGTTAAGCTGACGGCGGCAGTAACGAACACGGCAGATTTAATGATGCGGCGCATGAAAACCCTATACGTTGCGGCGCGAAAATGCGCCTTTATTTGCTATCTGATCAGTTCGGGTTTGAAAACCCTGCGAAAAGCTTGATTGCCCCTAGACGGAGGCGGGACTGCGACTTACCTCATCCTCAAGAGAAGCAAAGGAGCCGGTCATGGCAGCACAAGAATTTGAAGAGTTGGCGGAAACGTTTGAATTTCTGGATGATTGGGAAGACCGGTATCGCCATGTCATTGACATGGGGAAAAGCCTGCCGCCTTTGGACCCTGCATTTCAGGTCGACGCGACAAAAGTTGATGGGTGCGCAAGCCAAGTATGGTTGCGCCCAATGATCCAAGGGGCTGGCCCAGATGCGGCGTTCGAGTTTGAGGGCGATAGTGATGCGATGATCGTCAAAGGCCTGATTGCGGTGCTGCACACACTTTATGCGGGGCGCACAGTTGCGGATGTGGGTAACGTTGATGCACTTTCTGAGTTGGGGCGTCTTGGCTTGAACGATCACCTGTCTGCGCAGCGGTCAAACGGTGTGCGCGCGATGGTCGAACGGATACGGTTGGTGTCTGCAGAGGCGGCTGCCGGCTAAGCCTTTGCCCATGATGTGATTGCCCGCTGCATATCGCCGTAGCCCGTGAAGCGGCGCTCAAAAGCAAGGCCAAGGCGGGTGGCGCAGTCTTTTGCTTTGGCAGTCAACTCTGCATCATCAGTCTGCGCTTGATAGACCAGCGTTGTGTAGTGCCCAAAATACATGTCCCGCAATTCAGGATGACGATCAAGGCCAAGGGGCTCGATGACGAAAGCATCAAACTGGCGCACCAAAAAGTCTGTAAGGTAAAAACACGTCATCTCGCCGCGTGCTTCAAACATCGCGTTGCCCTCAAGAAAGCTGTAACAATGCGGTCCGGTTATCATCTCGACCCCAAGCGTGTCACAGGTTTGTTGCAGTAAGCCCCCCGTGCCGCAGTCCGCGTAAACCACATAGATCTTTTCGTAGGCATTTTGGTGCTGCTCAACCGCCTTTTGGACGGCGTCTGGAATATCGGCTGGTGAGTTGTGCAAAATTGCGGGCAGGCACTTCAGGTCCATGTGCGCCCAACCGGCGGTATTGAGAATATCCAAAATCTCACGAGCAAGGGCACCACAAGCCAACAATAAAATTCGGGCCTCACCAGTTGGCTCAACTCCGTGATCGCGCAAAGTTGCGTCATCCATTATTGCCGCTCCCTGAAACGAAAAGCCCCACCCGAATAATCCGAGCAGGGCTTCTTTCGTTCAAAAATATCCAATTCCAAAAGACTGGCTTAACCGGCCGCCATTTGGTTGTGTTTACGCGCCATGAATGTTTTCGCGGTCTCAACGGCAACGGCCGCATCACGGCAATACGCGTCTGCTCCAATAGCACGGCCAAATTCTTCGTTAAGCGGCGCACCGCCAACCAGAACTGTGTAATCGTCGCGAATGCCTTTTTCGACCATCGTATCGATAACAACCTTCATGTAAGGCATCGTGGTTGTCAGCAGGGCCGACATCCCAAGGATATCCGGTTGTTCGGTCTCAAGCGCCTCAAGATAACTTTCGACTGCGTTGTTGATGCCGATGTCAACCACTTCAAAGCCCGCACCTTCCATCATCATGGATACAAGGTTTTTGCCGATGTCGTGGATATCGCCTTTCACGGTGCCAATAACCATTTTGCCCACTCGCGGCGCGCCAGTTTCAGCAAGCAGCGGTTTCAGGATGGCCATGCCGCCCTTCATCGCGTTCGCGGCCAGCAACACTTCGGGTACAAACAAAATGCCATCGCGGAAGTCGTGTCCGACAATTGTCATTCCGCCCACAAGGGCTTCGGTAAGGATGCGGTAGGGTGGCCAATCGCGTGACAACAAAATGTTAACGGATTCCTCAATCTCTTCTTTGAGGCCGTCGTAAAGATCGTCGAACATTTGTGCGACAAGGTCTTCGTCATTCAAGTCTGACAGGATGATATCGTCTTCTTCGGACATCCGCGTGATCCTTTGTTGAGGCGCAAAACGAAAAAAAGCGCAGCGGGGATTTTTCATTAGTATTCCAACAAACTTTCAAAAACCGTTGGCACAATTACGACATGAGTTGCATCCGGTGCGACCGATTGTCATCCAGGGTCGATTTTGCGCTATGCGGCGGGGCGTCTGCGGCGCTTTGTACTGCGTGCTTTAGGCGCGTTGCCGTCTGTGCCGTCTGAGGCCGATGAGAACCCGCCCAATGCCGCGGCGATTGCCTCGTGGCTCGGCGCGTCGCTGCGAGGGCGTTCGTCAAGGGCGGCCCGCATTGCTTTGAGATGCTCAGGCGTTGTGCCGCAACATCCGCCAATAATCTTGGCGCCGCTATCGCGCGCAAGACTGGCGTAATCGGCCATGAGTTCAGGCGTGCCGTCATAATGGATATGCCCATCGTGATACTTTGGAATACCTGCGTTGCCTTTGGCGATAAGAGGATGCTGCGGGTGTTCTGCCGCCAAACCTTGAACTGTGCGCAACAAATCCGACGCCCCCACGCCGCAGTTTGCCCCGAAGGCAACAGGCGGGTTTTCAAGTTTAAGCGTTTTGCGGACCATGTCTTTGGTTGTGATGCCCATCATTGTGCGACCTGCGGTGTCAAAACTCATCGTGCCGCACCACGGCAGATCCGCTAGAGCAAAGGCTTTTGAGGCCGCGGCAAATTCTTCAAACGCGCTAATGGTTTCGACCCACGCGACGTCTGCACCACCGGCTTTCAGGCCTTCCGCTTGCTCGTGAAACATCTCCACAGCCAGGTCGAAGGTCAGCGTGCCCATGGGGGCCATGATGTCGCCGGTAGGACCGACAGAGCCAGCTACGATGACTTTGCGATCCGTCACTTTGTCAGCGACCTCACGCCCGAGTTCTGCTCCGAGCTTATTGAGCTCAAACACCCGCGATTGGGCGTTGTGCAATTTGAGCCGGCTGGCGTTGCCACCGAACGTATTGGTTAAGAATAGATCGCTGCCTGCGTTGACCGCACCGGCATAGAGGGCCGTGATACGGTCGGGGTGATCGACGTTCCATAGTTCTGGCGGATCACCGGCGCTGAGCCCCATGTTGAAAAGGTTCGTTCCCGTTGCGCCATCGGCAAGCAGCCAATCGCGATTTTGAAGAAGGGTTGTTAAGGGATTGCTCATCAGGACGCGCCTCGTGACTGGGTGTATCCTGCTAGTGCCACGTTACCGTATTTAAATGAAGTTCATAATTCTCATGTTGATTATGAGGTGTGTGCTTTAGCTGGCAGACCGAATGGCGCGCAAAACTTCGGCGCCACCTATTGCGAGTGCACGTCTGGATGGCGCACAGAGATAGAGCGGTTTCCAAGAAGGGCCAAAGCATGATTTGAATTGCCGCAGGCCTTGGTTCTTCAAAGGTCTCAGGACGCGGTGTAGCCATGTTTGCTCGGCCTTGGGAGGGGGCGCAGAGGCAAGTGAAACTGCATAAACACCGCTGTCATGTGCATCGCGCAGCGCTTGGGTGATCATCGCATGGGTCGTACCGGTTGGTGCGTTTGGATGTGCCCGAAGAAGGTCTAGGGTCCAGTGGCGGCTGTTACCGCTCTCTGGATCAACATCACCTGCGTGAAAGCTGATGAATCCGACCAGTTTACCGTTTTTATGGGCCAGAAACACGATTTGCTCCGCCATCCATTCGGTGCAAAAGGTCCCCATAGAAAAGCCGTATTCGCGAGCGTTTTGAGCAACCCATGCTGCGTTAAGCGCCTCCATTTGCACGGCAGGCAGGGTGGAATATGCATTGGTAATGACCACGTTTTCCTGGGTGGCGGACTTCAGTTTGCGGCGCAATTGACGGAAATTTGACCCAGCTGTGTTGAACGGCGTGCGTGTGTCAACAATCGCATCATCGGACATGTGCAGGACTTGCCAGCCGTTGTTGCGTGCCCGCTGCGCGGTCTGCGCGTTACACTTGTAGATTACTGCGTGGTGGCCCGTTTGCAGGGCCGCTTTGCGCAGCGCCTCAAAATCTATGGGCCGTGCCGGACCTGACAGGGGATCAAACAGAGCGACCAACGCGGATGTAAGGCGGCGCACCAGCCATTTGGGGCGGTGGTTCGCTGCTGTATAAACGGCTTCGCTTTCAGGGTGGCGCATCAACAGGCTTTCGCTGCGTGCTGCAGCATAGGCCGCGTGCAAGGCATCGTTGTTTGGACGCTCGGCGTAAAAGCTGTTGGCGGGCGCAAAGCCCTTAATAATTCCGACCAGTACTGCGGCGATCATGGCTGGTGTTGCGTAATAAACCACGCGGAATGCGATAAGACTGATCATGACTTCTGGCGCATTGGTAGTCACAAAAGCAGCCAAGATAGCAAGGTCAAACGGCCCCAAACCCGATGGAGTGTTCGACAAAAGCGCCACGCCAAGTGCAGCCATGTAGATGGGGTATAGGTGCCAAAGCCCGATCGTAACGCTGTCTGGCAAAAGCACCCACAAAGCGGCTGCAGCCGCGAGTGTGTCAACGGCTGCGCAGATCATCAACCATGCCCAGTCACGTTTTTGGGGCACGGCTAAATCAGACAGCCTATCGGTTAACCGTGCTGGAATGACGTCCATCCGCCAAAGCGCCCAAGCGCCGGCCATAACGGCAATAGCGCCTAACTCCGCCACCAAAACATATGCGTTGTGCGCAAAGATAGCAGAGCCAAGCGCAGTAAGAATGCCCCACATCATAATGAAGCTAAGTGCGACGCATGCCGTTAGCATGCCCGTTGTGCGCACTGTCATTGGCCCCACCACTTGCCAACGTATAAACGCACCGATGAACGCGCTTGCGCCCAACGCTTGACCAAGTGCAACGGCCATGAAGCCGCTTCGCCGCGCAAGTTGCCGGCTGATACCCGTGCGCAAAACACGGTGCCAGACTGCATCATAGCCCGCCACCGCGGACAGACTTACGGCAGTGAAACCATACGCAATGATCCAATTGAGCAGGCCGATTTCTGAAAAGGCACGCGTAAGTTCATCCCACGTGGGAAGGCCCGCAAATTGACTGATCCACCAGATACAAAGCCCTGTAATCCCTAGCGGCGCAATTCGGCGGGCAATGTCTTGCAGCCGCCAGCGTCGCGGCGCTGATTGGGTGTTGGGCAAGGTGGTGCTCACATATTTCTCCAAAGTATTTCGGCCACAGGCGCAACCGGTGCCGGCTGTATCCGGCCGACCTTAGGGCGTCTTGTCTAAACAACAAAATAAAGACTTCAATCGCCCAGAAGATAAAATGCCTCAAATTGTCCCTTTTGCCATTTGGCTATGTTTCGTGGTGCTTGCGAGGACGCATTAGTTGGCGTATGAGGAGCGCAAATATCGGGGTATGGGCGATGATGTCCCAAAAGACCCGATCGGAACGGAGACCCCGCACGATGGCGCGTCGCAAACTGATCTACGAAGGCAAAGCCAAAATTCTGTATGAAGGCCCCGAGCCGGGCACATTTGTGCAGTACTTCAAAGACGACGCAACTGCGTTCAACGCCGAGAAAAAAGACGTGATTGAAGGGAAGGGTGTGTTGAATAACCGCCTGTCCGAATACTTCATGGTGGGCCTTGCCAGCATCGGTGTGCCAACGCACTTCTTGAAACGCCTGAACATGCGCGAACAGCTTATTCGCCAGTGCGAGATTATCCCGCTCGAAGTGATTGTGCGCAACCGTGCTGCGGGATCGATTTGCAAGCGTCTTGGTCTGGAGGAGGGGGCGACACTGCCGCGCCCGATCATTGAGTTTTGCTATAAAGACGACCCACTTGGTGACCCGCTTGTGGCTGAGGAGCACATCATCGCTTTTGGCTGGGCGAGCCAGCAAGACTTGGACGATATGGTCGCTTTGGCCTTGCGCGTGAACGACTTTATGTCCGGTTTGATGCATGGCGTCGGTATCACGCTTGTGGACTTCAAAATCGAGATTGGCCGCGTTTGGGATAATGAATTCCAACGTCTTGTGGTCGCCGATGAGATTAGTCCTGACAGCTGTCGTTTGTGGGATCAAAAGACGGGTCAAAAGCTCGACAAAGACGTTTTCCGTCGTGACCTTGGTAACTTGGCTGACGCCTATACCGAGGTGGCACGTCGCCTTGGTGTGTTGCCGGCAAACGTAAGCCCCGCGTCAAAGCCAACATTGGTTAATTGATCTGCTATTAAAGAGGGCCCGTGGTGGCCCTGTCAAACTCAAGAACCTGATTTACAAGAAAAGAGACATCGAAAATGAAAGCACGTGTTCATGTTATGTTGAAAAACGGCGTTCTTGACCCACAAGGTGAGGCCGTAAAGCATGCGCTTGGAGCGATTGGTTTTGCGGGTGTTGACGGTGTGCGTCAGGGCAAAGTGATTGAGCTTGATCTGGCGGATGGTACAGACGAGGCAACAATCGGCCAGATGTGTGAAAAGCTATTGGCGAACACGGTTATCGAATCCTACACCATCGAGGTTCTGTAAGTCATGCGTGCTGCTGTCATTGTTTTCCCGGGGTCCAACTGTGACCGCGATATGAAAGTCGCGCTTGAGCAGGCGGGCGCCGATGTTCACATGGTTTGGCACAAAGACGCCGATTTGCCCGAAGGGGTTGATCTGGTTGCTGTGCCGGGTGGTTTCTCGTTTGGTGACTATTTGCGGTGCGGGGCCATCGCAGCGCAATCTCCCATTTGCCAAGCAGTGCTCCGCCACGCCGAAGCCGGTGGTTACGTTTTGGGCGTATGCAACGGTTTTCAGGTGCTTACTGAAACGGGTCTGCTTCCGGGCGCATTGATGCGTAACGCGGGCCTTAAGTTTGTGTCGAAAACCATTGATTTAACAGTTGAAACTGAAAATTCAGTATTCACGAGCGGGTACCGTGCGGGTGATACGTTGCGCATCCCGGTGGCTCATCATGACGGCAACTACGTGGTGGATACATCGCTTGCAGCGCGTCTGGTTGATGAAGATCGCGTCGCGTTTCGCTACAGCGCGCCCCTGAATGGCAGTGTTGATAATATCGCGGGCGTTCTGTCTGAAAATCGCCGTGTTCTGGGCATGATGCCCCATCCTGAGCGGGCCATTGATGCATTGCATGGTCGCACAGACGGACAGGCGATGTTCCGCGCGTTGGTTGAGGCCACAGTCGCTGCATGACTTGGCAGGGCCCGTGGCTTTGGTAAGTTGCGGTCATGGTAAGTACTCCGACCCCTGAAATCAAACCGCAGCGCGGTATTGCGGCTGCCCGTGTGGCGGCTGCGGCTGGCTCTGTTGGTTGGCGTGTGCGGCTGTTGCTGTTTGCGCTGTTTGTTTTTGCGGGCGTTACGATTTGGTTTACCAATGTTACGCTGACACAACGGTTTACCGAAACCACGCGCAACCGTGCGGAACTTCGGCTGGCGCTTTACTCTGCGAATATTCTGTCAGAACTGCAGCGCAATTCGATCGTGCCACAACTTTTGGCGCGTGATCCCACGCTTATTTCGGCACTTAATTCGGCGGATTACACGCAGACAACGCAGCGGCTGTTGTCGTTCGTGGATGAAATCGGTGCGGCGTCCCTCAGTCTTTTGGACCGTGAAGGTCGCACTGTTGCGACGACAGAACGGGTTAAACTTGGCTCAAACCACCGGTCCGAGCCGTATTTTGTGGATGCCCTGCGGTCAACTGAGACGGTCTTTACTGTTACGCCCCAAGACGGTGTTGGGTTTGAGTTTCGCTATACCCGCAGTGTGACTGTCGGCAGTGAGCGGCTTGGCGTGATCTCGGTTGAGGTTGATCTCAGTAAATTTGAACGTTCATGGGCTGGGATTTTTGACGCCGTATTTTTGGCAGATAGCACGGGGCAGGTCATTTTATCGACCGAGCCGCGTTGGCGAGGTAAATCCGAGCAATCGGCGCTTGAACTTGTGCCTGCAACTTCTGCGATCGAGCGGGCCATTGAAAGCACCAGCAAGTGGGGGCCTGCGTCGCGCGCATTGCTGAGCGGGCAGGGTGTGATGCGCCAAGAGGCGCGTATTCCCTTTCGCGGTTGGCGTTTGATCAGTTTTACCGGCTACACCTCTGTTCGTGAGCAAGTGAACGGCGTCTTGGCGCTTGAGATTATGGGTTTCGCCATGCTGCTGGCGCTGGCGTTCTATTTGATGAACCGCCGCTCTGTGGCTCAGGCGCGGGGTTTTCAGCAAGAATCGGCTGAACTGCGCAGTCTGAACACACGACTTCAACAAGAGATCGCAGAGCGTCAGCGCGTGCAGGCTGACCTAAAAAGCGCAGAGCAGACCTTGGCCCAGTCCTCAAAATTGGCGGCCTTGGGTGAGATGTCCGCCGCTGTTAGTCACGAGCTGAACCAGCCGCTGGCCGCGATGAAAACATATCTGGCAGGTGCCAAGCTATTGCTTGAACGTAAACGCGCCGAAGAGGCGATTGTCAGTTTTCGGCGTATCGATGATTTGATCGAGCGGATGGGCGCGATCACGCGCCAGCTTAAATCCTATGCCCGCAAGGCAGGGGACAGTCTTGCGCCCGTTGATATGCGCGACGCGGTAACGTCTGCTTTGGCTATTATGGAGCCACAACTTAAGGCACGCAAAATTCGTATCACGAAGACATTACCCCAATCGCCCGCTATCGTGCTGGGGGATCGGTTGCGCCTTGAGCAAGTTATCATCAACCTGCTGCGCAACGCATTTGACGCAACAAATGCGTCTGATACCGCGGCCGTGGATATTCTGCTTACATCGGGGGAACAGGTTCTTTTGGCTGTGCGTGATAACGGTCAGGGGATTGAAAACTTCGATGATCTTTTTGAGCCGTTTTACACCACAAAACAGCCGGGCGATGGTGTTGGTTTAGGACTTGCGATTAGTTCGGGCATTGTCACAGACCTTGGTGGGCGGCTGACCGCGCGGAATGCCGCCAATGGGGGGGCTGTTTTCGAGGTGGTCCTTCCCATTTACCGCACAGAGGGTGAAACAGGTGACGCCGCCGAGTAGGGCGTGCGTCAGACCCAATAAGGATGCCCCATGGCTAAGCCGATGAAGATCGCGATTGTTGATGATGAAAAGGACATGCGTCAGTCCATAAGCCAATGGCTGGCACTGTCGGGATATGAGACTGAAACATTCGCCAGCGCGGAAGACGCGTTGAAAGGCATTGCGCCTGATTACCCCGGTATTGTGGTCAGTGACATCCGGATGCCCGGCATGGACGGTATGCAGTTTCTCAAGAGGTTGATGGGTGCTGACAGCGCGCTTCCCGTCATCATGATCACGGGCCACGGCGATGTCCCCATGGCCGTTGAGGCGATGCGGGTCGGGGCGTTTGATTTCCTTGAAAAGCCGTTTAATCCTGAAACGATGTCCGATTTAGCCAAGCGCGCTGCGCGGGCGCGGCGTTTAACGCTTGATAACCGTGCGCTGCGTCGCGAGCTGTCTGACGGTGCCGCGCTGATGAAAAAGTTGATCGGTGCATCGCCGGTGATGGCGCGGCTGAAAGAAGATATTTTGGATCTGGGGCAGGCCGACGGTCATGTGCTGATCGACGGTGAAACGGGGACGGGCAAAACGCTTGTGGCCCACGCCCTTCATGCGGTTGGTGCACGCGCGGCGAAGAAGTTTGTGTTGGTCAGTTGCGGCGGCGTAGATGAAGATGCGTTGATGAAACGCCTTTTTGATGCCTCCGAGGATGGCCGTATTTGCGCAGTTGAAGAAGCGCGCGGTGGCACGCTTGTGCTTGAGGATATTGAGGCACTTAGTGACGCGGCACAGGCCTGTTTGTTGAGTGTTATTAACGAGCAAGGCACACCCGCAGAGACGCGGATCGTAGCCATTTGTAATCTGCAAGAGCAGGGGCGAACTGTTGAGGACGCGCTGCGGCGAGATTTGTTTTATAGACTCACCGCTTTGCGTATTACCGTTCCGCCGTTACGTAAACGTGGGGAAGACATCCTGACGCTCTTCACGCGTTTGGCGGAACAATACGCTGATGAATACGGCTGTGACGCGCCCAAAGTTAGCGCGCAAGAGGCAGCACAATTGCTGCAAGCCCCATGGCCCGGAAACGTACGTCAGTTGATTAACGTGGCTGAACGGGCAGTGCTACAAAACCGGCGTGAAAATAGTAGCATCACATCACTTCTGATGAGCGACGCCGAGGAAATGGCACCAGTCATTACCACCGAAGGAAAACCGCTTAAGGAATACGTCGAGGCGTTTGAACGGATGTTGATCGACAACACCATGCGCCGCCACAAGGGCAGCATCGTGTCCGTAATGGATGAGTTGTGTCTGCCGCGCCGGACCTTGAATGAAAAAATGGCCAAATACGGACTGCAAAGATCTGAATATTTGGGCTGACACCTAAACTGCAGGGTGGTGCGTCGGTTTAGCATTGTAATTATGGCGCTTCATACCTACTATTAAAATACGCAGGCCAAAGCAGACAGCTCGGGTGCTGCGATATGAGTTTCGCTGTCTGACCTGTCCCTGAGAAATCTCGCGACCAACCTGACAGACCGATTGCGGGTCATTGACCCACTAGAACGCACGCGATTGCCGCCAAAAGCAGCGCCGCGTGAGATAATTGGCACCGCGTCCCCCGCGATTTGAGGCGACGTTATGTGTCGGAGAAGAAACGCGATGACGCGCGCCAGAGACGGGCAAAAAGGCCGAGCACAGCAGTTGACAGACCATTACGGTTTGCCTGTTCGTGCATCTGCTCTCCCGCTTGATCGGCCGCGTTTCGCCATAGATAGACACCCAATCCCTACCACTTCATCTCGCCTCAGGTCTCCGCCTGATAGACGCGATCGGCGTTTGGGACGGTGCGAACGGATAAAATGCCTAAAAAAATGCTTATTGACGCCACCCACGCGGAAGAAACTCGCGTTGTTGTGGTTGATGGAAACAAAGTTGAGGAATTCGACTTTGAATCAGAAAACAAACGCCAGCTCGCTGGCAACATCTACCTCGCAAAAGTAACACGTGTTGAGCCGTCCTTGCAGGCGGCTTTTGTTGATTACGGCGGAAACCGTCACGGTTTCCTCGCGTTCAGTGAAATTCATCCTGATTACTATCAGATCCCTGTCGCTGACCGCGAAGCGCTGATTGCTGAAGAAAAAGCGTATACAGACAGCCTGAAAGCACAGGAAGAGGAAGAAGAGAGTAAGCCCAAACGGGGCCGCAGGCGCGGTGGCCGTGGCCGCTCAAAAGCAGCTGAGGTTAAGTCCGATGATGCGGTCGTTACGGCTGAATTAGCTACTGAAGTCGATGATGCAGTGTCATCTGATTCGCCAGTAGAAACCGATGCAGCTGCTACAGATGCAGCAACGCCAGAGGCTGAGCAGGTTGAAACGCCTGCGCAAGCCGAGGTTAACGCAGAAGCTACTACCGACGCAGAAAGCAACGCTGATGATGCGTCTGCTGCTGAAGATGATGACAGCGAAGCTGTTGATACGACCGAGGAAGCTGAAGCGGCTGACGAAAGCGATTATGCGGAAGTTGATGCAACGGCCAAAGATGATGGTATCGAATCTGTCGCAGAAGAAGACGACAGCGAAGATGTGCGTCCTGTGCGCAAACCTCGCCCGCGCCGCTATAAAATACAAGAAGTCGTGAATGTTCGCCAAATTCTTTTGGTGCAGGTCGTAAAAGAAGAACGCGGCAACAAGGGTGCTGCACTAACCACGTATTTGTCGCTTGCGGGTCGCTATTGCGTCTTGATGCCAAATACAGCTCGTGGTGGTGGCATAAGCCGCAAGATCACCAACGCGCCTGATCGCAAGAAGCTCAAAGAGATTGCCAACGAGATTCTGGTACCAGAAGGTGCCGGCCTTATCGTGCGCACGGCGGGTGCCAAGCGGACCAAATCCGAGATCAAGCGCGATTATGAATATTTGCAGCGCCTTTGGGAGCAAATTCGCTCGCTTACCCTGAAATCGATGGCGCCAGCCGCGATTTATGAGGAAGGCAATCTGATCAAACGTTCGATCCGCGATCTTTATAACCGCGACATCGATGAAGTGCTTGTTGAGGGTGAGGGCGGTTACCGCACGGCCAAAGACTTCATGAAAATGATCATGCCGAGCCACGCCAAAAACGTGAAGCGCTACGAAGAAAGCCTTCCACTGTTTGCGCGCCATCAGGTTGAGACCTATCTGGCAGGCATGTTTAACCCGACAGTCCAGCTGCCATCTGGTGGGTATATCGTGATCGGTGTGACCGAGGCGCTTGTTGCGGTGGACGTAAACTCTGGCCGCGCGACCAAAGAAAGCAGCATTGAGCAAACCGCGCTCAAAACCAACCTTGAAGCGGCTGACGAAGTTGCACGTCAACTTCGGTTGCGCGACCTTGCGGGTCTTATCGTTATTGATTTCATCGATATGGACGAGCGTCGCAACAATAACGCCGTTGAAAAACGGATGAAAGACAAACTGAAAACAGATCGTGCGCGCATTCAAGTGGGCCGCATTTCTGGCTTCGGTTTGATGGAAATGTCCCGTCAGCGTCTGCGCCCCGGTATGCTTGAAGCTACCACGCAGCCGTGTTCGTCATGCCATGGCACAGGCCTGATCCGTTCTGATGACAGCACTGGTCTGTCGATTTTGCGCCAACTCGAGGAAGAGGGCGTTCGCGGTCGTACCAAAGAAGTGCTGGTGAAATGTCCCGTTGGTATTGCCAACTTCTTGATGAATATGAAGCGCGAGCACATCGCGCAGATCGAAGCGCGTTACGGCATGTCCGTGCGCATCGAAGGTGATCCAACTTTGGTAAGCCCCGATTTCAGTATTGAGAAATTCAAGACAGCGTCGCGTGTTGTCACGAAAATTGCACCGGCTGTTGTGTCTGTGGATGCCTCGATCATGGCTGATATCGATGACGCTGAAGACGAAGCCGAGATTTCTGATGATGCGTCTGAGGTGAGCACCTCGCCAGAGGCGGAAGTAGATGGTGAGGCGCAGCCCAAAAAACGCCGTCGTCGCCGTCGCCGCCGTCGCGGCAATTTAGATGAGGCGCGTTCAGAAGAAAACGCAACTACACAAAAGTCAGAAGACGGCGAAGGTGAGGCCGCAGGGGCGACTGAGACAACGACCTCTGATGCTGATGCGCCTTCTGATGAGGCCGAGCCGAAAGAAAAGCCGCGTCGGACCCGCAGCCGTGGTGGTCGTGGCCGTGGTCGTAAATCTGCTGAAAGTTCAGAAGCGCCTACTGAGACGCCAGAGAACACTGCGCTTACTGCGAACGTAGAAACAGAGACTGGACCTGAAACACCCGAAGCGGCTGTAGAGCCTGCCGCAGACGCGCCTGCGGAAAAGCCGAAGCGTGTCCGTAAGCCACGTAAAACTGCGGCCCAAAAAGCGGCCGAAGCGGCAGAGGCAGAGGCTGCCAAAGCAGAAAACACTGCTGAGGCTTCGGCTGATGCAAAAGCAGAAACGGCTGAAGAAGTACCTGCCGAAAAGCTCAAGCGCGTTCGTAAGCCACGTAAAACTGTAGCTCAAAAAGCAGCAGAGGCAGAGGCCGCCAAAGCGGCAGAAGCCCCTGTTGAGGAGGCAGAGCCGACACCGGCACCAACACCTACGCCAGCAGCAGAACTTGCTGCCGAGCCAGTGGTGGAAGAAGCTGCACCAAAGCCCAAACGCCGCGGTTGGTGGAATCTTGGGTCCAAATAGCGCTTCGGATCAAGACACTGATAGAAGTAAGCCGCGTAGCATAAGCTGCGCGGCTTTTTTTGCGGGCAAAAGTTTCGGGAGCAGGCTAGTTCTTTTTAATGTAATAAGCTGTGTTTTCACCGCTTTCGCCGGTGCCTAAAAACGTGTGACCAGCCTCGGTACAAAAATGTGGCACATCAATTTGTGCCGCAGGGTCACTTGCAACCATGCGCAGAACCTGGCCAGTTTGCAGGCTTTTAAGCCGCTTGCGCGCTTTCAAAACAGGCAGCGGGCAAAGCAGGCCAACCGCATCAAGAGTATCATCGTGTTCCATGTCTGATGAGCTAGCCGCGATGTTACATTTTGTCCACATTTTGTAACGCCCTTGCTATTTGCCCACCTGCAAAAAAACCGTATCAGGGAAGCATGTTAGATTTTTCCGTCCTTGACGTAACGCTGCTGCCTGCCATGGGGATTGCCCTTATTGCAGGCATTATTTCTTTCCTGAGCCCCTGCGTACTGCCGATCGTGCCACCTTATTTGGCCTATATGGGCGGTGTGAGCGTTAGTGATATGAATAGCGAGAAATCTGCGCGGGCCAAAGCGTTAGGGACCGCGCTGTTTTTTGTTTTGGGCCTTTCGACGGTCTTCTTGATCTTGGGCTTTACGACCTCGTTAATGGGAGCGTTTTTTCTACAAAACCAGCAATGGTTCGTGGTGGCTTCGGGCGTGGTTATCATGGTTTTCGGCGCGCATTTTGTTGGTGTGTACCGTATAGGCTTCATGGACCGTGAGATACGCATGGACGCAGGTGATCAGGGCGGCTCCGCGTTTGGTGCCTATGTTCTCGGTTTGGCGTTTGCCTTTGGCTGGACGCCGTGCATTGGGCCACAATTGGGGGCGATTTTGTCGCTGGCCGCATCCGAGGCAAGTGCTGTTCGGGGCACCGCGCTGTTGGCGGTTTATGCCATCGGATTAGGCATTCCGTTCTTGCTTGTCGCGGCCTTTTTTCCTTCTTTGAGTGGCGTTATGGCATGGATGAAACGATACATGCAGCAGATTGAGCGGGTGATGGGGCTTCTGCTCTGGACAGTTGGTTTGATGATGCTGACAGGGCAATTCACGGAATTCAGCTTTTGGCTGCTTGAGACTTTCCCTGCTTTAGCAAATTTCGGTTAACCTTTTTTGCCCTTATTTTGCCCAAAAATGCCTCTAACGCTTGGGTATGAAATCTATCTACTCACATTCGGAAAAGCTGTCGCGTCGCGAGTTAAACGCCGCAAGGTGTTCTATATTCCCGGATATGATCCGATCCACCCGCGCAGATACCGCGAGCTTTACCGACTAGAAAGCTAGGATCAGGGGCAGATTAGTGGCTATGATATTGAATTATCAGCCAAATACGAAGGCGCGCGGTATGGCTTGCATGTGAAAGCAGATATCGACGGCCATGTAACGGAAAGCGATTTTGAAGTACTCGTGTGGTCCGATATTGTGCGTGACAGCATGTCGAACACGATTGCGGCGACCTATGCGCAATTGTTCAAGACTGCATGGATTTACATCTCAACAGGCGTTCTGTGGCGGCTGATGAAGCTGCGAAAAGGCCCTGTTATTGCGGTGCTTTATCCAGTGGTGTTTTTGCTGGGGCAGGCGGGCTTGGCGTTTTGGTTGGGGTCGGTGGTCTATCGGTTGCTGAATTGGGCGATGCAAGCGGGCGCCGGTTTTAGCATTTGGCCAATATCATTGACGGTCGCTGTTGTCGCGTCATGGTGCGTGCTGCGCTGGTTCAAAACCAACGATAACAAGTTTTTGGCCTACTATTTGATGCATGATTATAGCCACTCGGCTGCAACCCGCGGCGCCTATTCAGCTGCATTAAAACAGCGAATTGCGGAATTTTCCGGTGTAATCTCTGACGCGTTGCACGGCGATGTAGATGAGGTTTTGGTCGTTGGGCACTCCTCTGGTGCGCATCTGGCAGTGTTGGCGTTGGCCGATGTTCTGCGTGACGGCAATCTGCCCATACACCAACCAGCGCTGGCATTTTTGTCACTTGGCCAAGTTGTGCCAATGGTCAGTTTTCTTCCCGGTGCAGATGAGTTGCGTCGTGATCTGCACTACCTCAGTGAGGCTGCGCCACTGACGTGGGTGGATGTGACTGCACCGGGTGATGGCTGTGCGTTTGTGCTTTGTGATCCTGTTGCTGTGTCGGGCTTCGCGCGGTCCACACAACGGTGGCCTTTGGTGGTTTCTGCAGCGTTTTCCCAAACATTAAGTGCTGCGCGTTGGAAGGCACTGCGTTGGCGGTTTTTCCGTCTTCATTTTCAGTACCTCTGCGCATTCGATAGCCCAGCTGACTATGACTATTTCCAAATTACTGGTGGCCCTGTGTCTCTCGCAGAGCGGTTCAAAGGACGTGCACCGTCAAAGTCACGGATCGTCAGGGCTGTGTCAAAGTTCACAAAGACCGCCCCATGAGTAGCAATGACATACGCCCCCCCCAAACCAGCATCGCGGCCCGAGCGTGTATCGCTTTGGCGGTATATGAAGTTGTTTCGGGTAGATATTTTGTCCGCGCAACCTGCCAAACTTTACGGCGCTTGGATGGCGGAATTTCGGACGCTGTTTTTCCGCAACTATCTCGTGAATGATCCTCAGGTGATTGAGCGTGCTCTGAAAACTGAGCCCGATAGTTTTCCCAAATCAAACCGGATTAGCGAAGGCCTGCGCCCTTTGTTGGGAGACAGCGTATTTTTGACGAACGGCGAGGCATGGAAGCGACAGCGCCGCATAATTGATCCCGCGTTTGAAGGCGGACGGCTGCGCGAGGTGTTTCCGTCGATGAAAACAGCAAGCGCTGCAATTGTTGCGCGCCTCGCACCTTTGGCCGATGGAACCGCACGCGATATTGAGCCGCTCACCAGCCACGCGGCGGCTGACGTAATTTTTCGTACCCTATTTTCGATGCCTATTGATACGCCAATCGCGCAATCCGTTTTTTCACAGTTCAGAGACTACCAACGCAGTCAGCCGCTTTTGAACTTAGCCGCCTTTGTTCGGCTCCCGAAATGGATGCCCCGTGTATTTCGGCGACAAACGTCTGAAACTGCTAAAACCATTGGTGCCTTGATTGCAGAGCTGACCGAAACGCGGCTGGAAGAGATATCGCAGGGACGCGCGCCCGATGATTTGGCTACAAAAATTATGACGACCCCTGATCCCGAAACAGGCGAGATTTTTAGTGCTAATGAAATGGTCGATCAGGTAGCGATCTTCTTTTTGGCGGGTCATGAAACGTCCGCTTCTGCTTTGGCGTGGACGCTGTATTTGCTGGCGATGTATCCTGAATGGCAGGACAAGATTGCTGAGGAAGTGCCAGACAGTGATCTGGAATTTTCCGATTTGTCGAAATTGCGCGTGACGCGCGATGTGTTTCGTGAGGGGCTGCGGCTTTATCCGCCAGTTCCCATGATGGTGTGCGAGGCCGCAGAAAATGTTGAATTTCGGCGTCGCGATGTTAAGACTAGTGCGCAAATTGTGCTGAGCCCTTGGCATCTTCATCGCCATACTCGTTTGTGAGATGATCCAGATCAGTTTGATCCAACCCGTTTTCAAAATCCAGAGGCTAAGCAAGCTGTTAGACAGGCGTACATGCCGTTCAGCAGAGGCCCGCGGCTTTGCACAGGGGCGGGTTTTGCAATGCTGGAAGGGGTTTTGATGTTAGCGGATCTGGTGCGTGCATACCGCTTTGAGGTGGTCCAAGATCGGGTTCCCGTACCAGTGGCCCACCTGACCGTACGTGCCAAAGACGGCATTTGGCTAAGGATTTCACCGCGTCAGGATTAAAGTGTTTCCGCGGATTGAAACTTCGGCAAAGCGCTGCAAATAGCTCATCCCCAGAAGGCTGCCTTCCATCGGTGCGCTGTTGACGGTTGCCCGCACGCCAGTGTCTATAACATCGCCAAGTTGAACAGCTTCAAGGCGCACAAATGCAATGCTAACTGTGCCATTAGCCGTGTTTGCACGCCCGAAATAATCCAAAGCCGCAGTGTCTAACCCAACGCGGCGAGCGTCCTCTTGTGTTAAAACAATCTCGCTTGCGCCAGTATTCACCAAGAAAGGCACGCCGACACCGTTTACCCGAAGCGTTAGATGGAAATGCCCGTCTGCCCGCCGCGGCACCTCAATTTGATCTGCGGCGTTGGTATTTGGGACTTGAGTAACTGTGCTGCTGATGTCCTCCCAAAGTCCGACACCAGCGATTGCACCAAGAATGATCAGGACCCAAATCGCGGCTTGTTGCAGTGTTTTGCCTAGATTACGTCGTTGGCTCACCAAATAGCTGCCGCCGATCGCGACAATGAGCAAACCCATGTAGAGAGGTTGCGCGGTGTCGCCGCCATCCATCAGATCAACCCGATGCCAAAGTCGCGCAACCCACCAAGGATGAATTGAACCGATAGGGCCGCAAGAAGCATCCCAAGAAGGCGTGTGACGATGTTGACGCCCGTTTTCCCAATCCGCGCTCGATGACGCCCGCGAACAGAAACAGGCAAAACGCACAGATGATAACGCTGATCATGACCAGTGTGACTGCGACAAATCCCATCCAGCCTTGATCGCCCGTCAACAAAATGATCGTCGCGATAGAGCCAGGGCCCGCGATAAGCGGAATAGCCATAGGAAAGACAGACGGGTCGTCTACGTGCTCTTCTTCAGCTTGATCTTTACGCCGCGATTGGCGCCGTTCAAAAAGCATGTCGAGAGCAGTGATGAACAACAACACACCTCCCGAAATGCGGAAAGCGGGCATGCCAATGCCCACAAATCCCAACAGCGCCTCTCCAAAAAGGCCGAATGCCAACAAAATACCGACGGCGATAAGACAACACCGCAGTGCAACTTGGCGGCGCTGCTGCGGGGACATTCCCGTAGTAAGGGTCACAAAAATGGGAGTAAGGCCAATCGGGGCGATGATCACGAAAAGCGTTGCGAATGCAGTGATGAGAAACGCTATGTCCATTCCGGTCTCCTGTCGGGGGCCTTAAACCCGTTTACTCGCCGCCTCGAGCTTTTCTGATGCGGCGACCCAAAGCGTCTCGGCACGGTCGAGCGCTGTGCGCACTTCGGCGTATTTTTTTTGCCACACTTCAGCTTCGCCTGCTTTGCCATCTTCGTAAAGACTTGGGTCCGCCAGTTTCTTGGCCAGCTTGTCGCCCATGACGTTTAGCTTTTCGAGGCGCTCTTCGCATTTGCGAACGTCTGTTTTCATGGCCGTGAGTTGGTCTTTTGTGACCTTCGGTTTGGCGGGTTTAGCAGCGGCTTTATCTTTGTTTTTCAGCGGTGCGTCATTGGTCAAAAGCAGTTTTCGGTAGGCATCAAGGTCATCGTTGTAAGGTGCCACTCCGCCGTCTTTGACCAGCCAAAGCCGGTCAGCAACCATTGAGAGCAGGTGCATATCGTGACTGACCAGAATGACCGCGCCCGAGTAGGCTGTTAGGGCTTCAACAAGGGCCTCGCGGCTTTCAATATCAAGGTGGTTGGTGGGCTCATCAAGGATCAGCATATGCGGCGCATCAAGGGTCGCAAGCAGCAGCGACAGGCGTGCCTTTTGCCCCCCAGAGAGCTTTGCCACAAGCGTGTCAGCCTGATCGGCGCCCAGGCCAAAACCAGCCAGACGGGCGCGCAAACGCGCCTGTCCTTCGTCGGGACGCAGCCGTTTGATGTGGTCAAGCGGGGTCTCGTCGATAAAGAGTTCATCCACTTGGTGTTGGGCAAAATAACCAATGCGTAACTTGGATGACATGACCACACGGCCTGCCATTGCATCAAGGCGCCCTGACAGCAGTTTCGACAAAGTCGACTTTCCCTGACCGTTTTTGCCCAAAAGTGCGATGCGGTCGTCTTGATCAATGCGTAGGTTCAGCTTTCGAAGAACCGGCGTTCCGTCATATCCGACGTCCGCACCTTCAACATTGACGATGGGTGGGGACATTTCCTCGGGCTCGGGGAAGGTGAAAACGCGCTTTGCCGCTTCTTCGGGCGGCGTGATTGTCTCCATTTTCTCAAGCATCTTAACACGTGATTGGGCCTGCTTAGCCTTTGATGCCTTTGCCTTGAAGCGGTCCACAAAGCTTTGCAGGTGCGCGCGGCGCAGATCTTGCTTTTTCGCGGCGGCAGTTTGAATGGCGCGCTGCTCGGCGCGGGCCTTGGCGAACTGATCATA
The DNA here is from genome assembly GCA_024640765.1 of Thalassobium sp. Classification (GTDB taxonomy): domain Bacteria; phylum Pseudomonadota; class Alphaproteobacteria; order Rhodobacterales; family Rhodobacteraceae; genus Nereida. The sequence goes on from JAHEEK010000012.1 coordinate 31,747, forward strand.
ACCACCAGCCCAGAGCGTTAGTTTACGCCCTTCAAGGTGCAAGATGTGCCCGACGGCGCGGTTCAAAAGGCCGCGATCGTGGCTGATGATGACAACGGTGTGGGGGTATTTGGCCAGATAGGTTTCGAGCCAAAGGGCGCCTTCAAGGTCCAAATAGTTTGTTGGCTCGTCTAGCAACAAAATATCGGGCTGTGCAAAGAGCACACCCGCAAGGGCCACACGCATCCGCCAGCCACCTGAGAACGCAGAGCAGGGCATCAATTGCTCGGCCGCATCAAAACCCAAACCCTTGAGAATGGATGAGGCGCGGCCTTCGGCAGACCATGCATCGATATCGGCCAAACGCATTTGAACATCGGCAATGCGTGCGGGGTCCGTTGCGGTTTCAGCCTCGGCCAACAAAGCGTTGCGCTCAGTGTCAGCGGCCAAAACTGTGTCAAGCAATGAGGTTTCAGAGGAGGGGACCTCTTGGGCTACGCCGCCAATTTTAGCGCGTTCCGGCACCGAAATTGCCCCGCTTTCAAGGGCAAACTCGCCGCGGATAATGCGGAACAATGTGGTTTTGCCGGCGCCGTTTGGCCCAACCAAACCGACTTTGTGGCCTGTGGGAATGGTGGCGGATGCGCCTTCAAAAAGCGGACGGCCTTCGATGGCGAATGAGATGTCTGAAATGCGTAACATGCACGGTCCATGCCCGTTTACGTGGCCCCCGTCAACGCAGGCTTTTCATAGGTGGGAAAGGGTGCTAAGTGCGCGCCAAATCATTACCGCAACTCAAAACCTGTAAGGGGTCTATCATGGCTATCCAACGTACATTCTCAATCATCAAACCAGACGCAACACGCCGCAACTTGACTGGCGCGATCAACGCAAAATTTGAAGCCGCTGGCCTGCGCATCGTTGCACAAAAGCGCATCCATCTGACAGCTGCACAAGCAGGCGAGTTCTATAAAGTGCACGCAGAGCGTCCTTTCTACGGCGAGCTGTGTGAATTCATGGCGTCTGCACCAATCGTCGCCCAGGTTCTGGAAGGTGAAGACGCTATTGCGAAAAACCGCGAAGTTATGGGCGCTACAAACCCAAGCGATGCGGCTGCAGGCACAATCCGCGCTGAGTTTGCTGAATCAGTTGGTGAAAACTCTGTTCACGGTTCTGACGCTCCAGAAACTGCTGCAGAAGAAATCGCATATTTCTTCTCTGGTCTTGAACTGGTTGGCTAAGTCACTTGTGACCTGAATTTGAAAGGGCGTGGGAGGAAACCTTTGCGCCCTTTTTTATCTGGCTGACGGGCCTATCTGATCAGCCCAGTCCCAATGGCATTTAGTTCGGGTTCGATGCCAGTGTCGTTTTGCGTGCGGTTTGCCTTTAGCGCGTCGAATTTGAACCGAAGCGCTTCTTTTTCGGCGCCGTTACAATCATTCCAAGGACGCCCTTGCAGTGCCATGACCAGAACGTAGTACCCGATGAAATGGGGTTTGTTGCCCTCGGCCAATAACATGGCGTAGGCCGCGTCCGGCCCTAGGCTGCGCAGGGTCTTGGCATCAGCGATACCTGCCGCGATAAGCTGTTCTTCAAAGGCGGGGCCGATATTTTTGATCGTTTGCAAATCAGACATACCAAAATGTTAGCCTGATATTGTGCTTTGAGTAAGATGCCTTGGGCCGTTTTGTTCAAATGCCCAGGACGCCTCTAAAGAAACTTGAAGTGGTCGGGTGTGCCGAATTAACGGCCCCAAGTTCGCACGATGCCGCAATCCATATGCACGAAGTTTGACTTGGTATAGCGGCCAACGCCGCCGCCGCCACAAGCCTGCGCTGCGCGTGCCATTTGGCTTACAGAACGGCCACTGACCCTAAGGTCAGCTGCTTGACCCTTCATATGTAGCGACTTTTTCGCCACGCCACCGGTCCGTGACCGAAGCATCGAATTTGTTTGGGGCGTCCGGTACCCAGACAGCAGCAAATAGGGTTCAGGCGTATCCATCAAATTATGGGCCGCGGCGATCACATCAATCGTGCGTGTGTCCATCTTGATTGCTTTGTCCTGACGCCAGTCGCGCATGAACCAGTTAATCTCTTTCAGGCTGTCACGCAGGTATTCGCCTTCAACCCAGTAGATCATCTCAATGCTCTCACCGGTCCGTCCAGAGTAAGCTTTGAGTTTGCGAATGTCGCCAGCGCCACGCAGAAAACCTGCGGCGTTTGAATAAGTTGGGGCGGCCGTGATCGCGCTTGCGGCAAACGCCGTCAAAAGCCCACGCCGTGTGATGCAAGTGGAAGATACCGTGCTCATCGTGCCTCGTCGTCCTGCTTTTTGCGTAGAGCCCTCAGAGAGGCTTGCCGCTATTACATCTCCCCAGATGTGCGCATGTTATTGCACAATGGGAATCAGCAACCAAGGATAGATTCGTCAGACCCACGATTTACCGCGAATTTCGGCATATTTTTGCGTATCAGGGTCTTCGTCAATCGTTACGGTCGTGCAGCGCACAGATGCGGGCGCTGAAAACTGGCTGCTATGCCACAGATGCCTTCTAGAACGAATAGATGAGGAATTTGTGAATAGACACTCAAAGCGGCATCGTGGATCATTAACCTTGCAGGTGTGTGCTGCGCGTATCTGCCTAGTAGTAAACACAGTTAAATGTGTGGGGGACAAAAGACATGTTGCGTAATCAAGCTATTTCCGGACGCCAATTCAACAACCATCTGAATGCACGCGCCGAGGGTCGTGTCAGCGCCAAAACGGTAGATCGTGGCCTGATTGTCTGGCGCAACGCGCTGGCGGTTCTGTGGTTGGGTCTTGTTGTGTTGATGTTGGCTATGGCGTCGCCGTCTTTGGCCCAAGATGCGCAATTAAAACAAGCAATTGCGACGGCAGCAGCCAAAGATCGCGACATTGCTGCCTATTACAAAGCAACGGGCTATGCGCCCTTATGGGTTGGATCGGGCAGCAAAGATCGCGCGCGGCGCCGTGCATTGGTTGCGGCGTTTGCGGGTGCAGCAGATCATGGCTTGCCCTCAGCCAAATACGATGATGCTAAACTACGGAAATTGATTGGCGCAGCGGAAGGCGCAACAGCACGCGGAAAGCTGGAAGTTGAGTTGTCTCGTCAGTTTCTTTCCTACGCACGTGATATTCAGACCGGTATTCTAACGCCGTCACGGGTGGACGAGGGAATTGTACGTAAAGTCCCGTACCGCGACCGTTTGGCCACCCTTGATGCGTTTGCAAATTCAAACCCCGTTGGCTTCATGAAAAGCCTGCCGCCTAAGAACCCCGAATATACGCGCTTAATGAAAGCCAAGCTGGATATGGAGCGTCAAATCGCAAAAGGCGGTTGGGGGCCGACGGTATCTGGTAAATCGCTTAAGCCAGGTCAAAGCGGTAAGGGCGTGGTTGAGTTGCGCGACCGTCTTGTGGCGATGGGCTACATGCGCCGCAGTGCGTCAGCAACATATGATGCTGATCTGCAAAAAACGGTGCAGCAATTTCAGCTTGGCAACGGTCTGCCCGCAGACGGTGTTGCGGGAGCGGTCACCCTGAAGGAAATCAACGTGCCGATGGAGCGCCGTTTGCGCAACGTGATCGTTGCAATGGAGCGCGAGCGTTGGATGAACCGTCCACGCGGAAAACGTCATATCGATGTCAATTTAGCAGATTTTACCGCCAAAATCATGGATGGCAGCACTGTGACATTTCAAACCCGCAGTGTGGTGGGCAAGAACGTCTCGGACCAGCGCAGCCCAGAATTTTCAGACGTGATGGAGTTTATGGTCATCAATCCAAGCTGGTACGTGCCGCGCTCGATCGCCACGAAAGAATACCTGCCGCTTTTGAAGGAAAACCGCAACGCGGTGAGCCAGCTTGAAATCACTGACAGTTCGGGTCGCAAGATTAATCGTGGCGCAGTCGATTTTAGTCAGTTTGATGAACAAACTTTCCCCTTCGACATGCGCCAGCCACCGTCCAAGGGGAATGCCTTGGGGTTGGTTAAGTTTATGTTTCCCAACCGCTACAACATTTATCTTCACGACACGCCCGCCAAAAGCTTGTTCAGTCGCAATGTTCGTGCATTCAGTCACGGCTGCATCCGTTTGAACGACCCGTTTGATTTTGCCTACGCGCTTTTGGCAAAGCAAGAGAGCAACCCAAAGGCGTTTTTCCAGTCACTGCTGGCGACGGGTGAGGAAGCGACCGTAAACCTAAAACAGCCTGTGCCCGTGCATATCATGTACCGCACAGCGATCACCTCACCTGATGGGCCACTTCAATTCCGACGCGACGTTTACGGCCGCGATGCACGAATTTGGCGCGCTTTGGCGCGGCAAGGGGTGGCCCTGCGGAGCGTCAGCGGCTAAGTCTTGCGCCGACACCCGCATGCGTAAAGGGGCGTGGACATGACAACCTATACATTGGCTGAAACCGCACAGGCTTTGGGCGTTGAGGCGCTTGGGGATGAAACCCTTGTCCTGCGCGGACTGTCCGAGCCTCAAGATGCAGCGCATGATCAACTTGCATTGGCGTTTTCAGAAGCTGCTGCCGCAGATTTAAGTGCTACGGCAGAGGCCGCTTTGCTTTGGTCTGATGCGGATTGGAAGGCGCTTGGTCTGAAAGGTGCTATCTGTGTGCCGCGACCGCGGTTTAGCCTTGGACCGCTTTCCAAGATGTTCGATGAAGGGCCCAAGATTGGTTCAGGCGTTCACCCTTCGGCTGTCATTGATCCGTCTGCCGTAATCGGGAAAGGTGCGTCTGTCGGCCCGTTTGTTGTTATAGGTGCAGACGTTGTTATTGGCGATAACGCGCAGATCAGCGCACACACCACCATTGGATACGGTACAAAAATTGGCGCACAGGCGTTGATCCACGCAGGCGTGAACATCGGGCATAACGTTACCATTGGGGATGACTTTACGTGCCAGTCTGGGACTGTGATCGGCTCAGACGGATTTAGCTTTGTAACACCAGATAAGGCCCCGACCGAGCAAATTCGTGAAACTTTGGGTGAACGCGGCGAGACAGCGGGCCAACATTGGACCCGCATACATTCTTTGGGCAGTGTGACGATCGGCGATCAAGTCGATATCGGCGCGAACACCTGTATTGATCGTGGCACAATTCGTGACACGAAAATTGGTAATCGCACGAAAATCGATAATTTTGTCCAACTGGCACATAACGCTGTCGTGGGTGAGGATTGCTTACTTTGCGGTGCGTCCGGCGTGGCGGGCAGCAGTACGCTTGGCGACCGTGTTGTGTTGGCGGGGCAGTCTGGCGTGGTTGATAATGTCACTGTTGGTGATGACGTTATTCTTAGCGGAAGTGGCAAAATTAGAACGAACCAACCAGCGGGCAGGGTTCTGATGGGGGACCCCGCAATTCCTATGAAGTCGGGGATTGAGCAGTACAAGGCGCTGCGCCGTCTGCCGCGTCTTGCCAAAGATGTTGCAGACCTGAAAAAAGTACCTACTTCTGACAGCGACAACAGCTAAACGTCAGCGATCATACAGGACCCAAAGCCACATGAGCATTGCATCGCAAGTCATTGATATCATAGCTGAGCAAGCCATGCTTGATCCGGCTGACATTACGCTTGAAAGCAGCTTGGCTGAGTTGGGCGTGGACAGCATGGGCGTGGTCGAGTGTATCTTTGCGATCGAGGAAACCTTCGACATTTCCGTGCCCTTCAACGCCAATGAGCCATCTCAAAGCGACTTTGATATTTCGACCGTTGGCTCCATCACAAAAGCGATCGAAAAGCTTGTGAACGAGGCGGCCTAATGGCCCGCGTCGTCATTACGGGGGCGGGCACAATCAATGCGCTTGGCCGTGATGTCGCTTCCACGCAAGCCGCTATGGCGGAAGGTGTCTGTGGTATCTCCGCGCTGAATATGCGCGACGTTGAGCGGCTTTCCGTCACCATTGGGGGTCAAATTCACAGCTATAACGAAGCGGATCACTTTAACCGCCAGCAGATCGCTCTTTATGACCGGTTCACGCAATTTACCCTGCTCGCTGCGCGCGAGGCAATTGCCCAATCGGGATTGGTCTTTACTGGCGAACTAGCGGATCAGGCAGGCGTTATACTGGGCACTTCTGGGGGCGGGTTGACCACGCAAGACGAAAATTATCGGACTGTCTATGAGGATGGCAAGAACCGCGTTCATCCCTTTATAGTCCCCAAACTAATGAATAATGCCGCAACGGCTCATGTCAGTATGGAACATAATTTGCGCGGGCCATCCTTTACGGTTGCCACAGCTTGCGCGTCATCAAATCACGCGATGGGGCAGGCATTTGCCATGATCCGCGGCGGAAGCGCGAAGGCTATGATCACAGGTGGATCAGAAGCCATGCTCTGTTTTGGCGGCATTAAAGCCTGGGAAGGGCTGCGGGTTATGTCGAAAGATGGTTGCCGGCCATTTTGTGCAACCCGTAACGGGATGGTGCAGGGCGAGGGTGCTGGCGTGTTTGTGTTCGAAGAGTTTGAGCATGCCAAAGCGCGCGGCGCGGAAATTCTGGCGGAGGTGATTGGGTTTTCGATGAGTTCTGACGCCTCTGATATCGTTATGCCGTCCAAAGCCGGAGCCGCGCGGGCCATCGCGGGTGCGTTGCGGGATGCGCAAATTGACCGATCTGAAGTTGGGTATATCAATGCCCACGGCACGGGAACCGCGGCCAATGACAAAACAGAGTGCGCTGCCGTTGCCGAAGTATTTGGGCCCAACGCTGACCAGCTGATGATGAGTTCGACCAAGTCGATGCATGGACATTTAATCGGCGGGACCGGGGCAGTAGAGCTTCTGGCCTGTCTGATGGCCCTTAGAGAAGGGGTTATTGCCCCGACGATCAATTACCAAGAGACCGATCCAGAGTGCGCCTTTGATGTGGTGCCGAATGTTGCGCGTGATGCGAAGGTTGATGTGGCGCTGTCGAATGCATTTGCATTTGGTGGTTTAAACGCGGTTATCGCGTTGCGACGTGCGCCATAGAAAAAGGCCGCCAAGCTTAATAAGCCGAGCGACCTTTTTTGTCTTTCATTAGACTGATTTACTGGGCCGATAGTTCCTGAAGACGCGCAAAACCTGCGGTGAAACCGCTTAGCGATACATCCAGTTCAACTTTTTGACCTGGTGCAACAGCTGGTACAATTGTCAGCTTTGCCACGTTTCCGCGCTTGAAATTGGCCACATCAGCATCTGCAAACCCAAGGCGGGCCAAACACCCCACTTGGCTGCAGAACGCAAACGGGTATTTGCGGGCAGGTCCGCTATCAATCGCCATTGTCAGCCGTTCGGTCAGCAATGTTTCAAGGGGTACAACAACATTGGCACCCGCCGCTGCAGCACTTCCTGCGGGCAGGGCGAGCATGTTGATCTCAGCAACCGAATTGCCTTCTTGATCTTTCAGCAGCTGGTACAGTTGGCACGGATCCGGCTGCTCTGCCCCTTCGGGGCGCTTAACACAGCGAATTTCCCATGCGCCCGCTTCTTCGAGAACATAAGTTTGGCCCGGCTGTGGTCCGCTGGGTGCTTCTTCTTCGCCCAGTTGCAACGGGATGCCTGCATCGCCATCGGTGCTCACAGTTCCCGCAGGGGCGGTCTGATCCGTGTCTGATGTTGTGCTTTGCGCCCAAGCTGGTGCGGCACAAACTGCGAGAATTGCACAGAATTTGAAGAGGTTGGTCATGGCTTTTCCCGTATTTTTTAAAGCTGCCAGCGGATTATCATGCCTGATTTGGTGTGTCATTGCGCAAAGCGGAATTTTGCCGGCTCCGGCCGCATTTATTTAATTATTTAGTATGGGATAATCTAAGGCTATTTTCGCCTTAATAGTTACACCAAGAAAAAAGGGGCTGCTCAAACCAGCAACCCCTGTTTTATTTTTTTTCCCTGTCAGACTAGCCGACTTATAAACCGACGCTAGGAAAAGCCGACGCGTTCGTCAACATTTAATACTGAAAATGTTTGTGGGTTTTCTCAAAGCACAGTAATTGAGCACGATCAGGATGCAGTGCACAAAAAAGGACCGCGACTAAACATGCGCCGCGGCCAGTCCTTCAGGGAGGAATGCACCGCTGAAAACCGACTGCGCTGCATAGGATTAGTGTGACATACAATCGTTAACGATATATTTTCGAATTAAGGCAATTTTGTTTACGAGTTAGGTAGGGGTCACGAACATTGGCGCAAAAACATTGATAGTTGGCGGCGGTGGGCCGGACTATACACAGCAGCAACACCTGAAGCTTGAGTACGCAAACCGTCACGGGTTGATCTCAGGAGCCACGGGAACAGGCAAAACCGTGACCCTTCAAATTTTGGCAGAAGGTTTTAGCCGTGCAAGTGTCCCTGTCTTTATGTCTGATGTGAAAGGGGATCTGTCCGGCTTGGCCAAGGCCGGTGATGCCGGTCACAAGTTGCATGACGCCTTTCAAAAACGGGTGGATACCATTGGGCTTGATGACTTTGCCTATGAAGCTTTCCCTGTGTGTTTTTGGGACCTTTACGGCGAGCAACGCCATCCTGTCCGAACGACCGTTGCTGAAATGGGCCCGCTATTGTTGTCGCGTATGCTCGAGTTGTCAGAGGCGCAGGAAGGCGTTCTTAACATCGCGTTTCGGGTCGCCGATGAGCAAGGACTAGCCCTGTTGGACCTCAAAGATCTTTAAGCGCTTTTGGTTTGGGTGGGGCAAAATTGCAAAGAACTCGGGCTGCGATATGGGCATGTGAGCAGTCAGTCCGTTGGCGCGATCCAGCGGCGGTTGCTGGTGCTGGAAAACCAAGGTGCGGCGCATCTTTTTGGTGAACTGGCACTCGGACTTAGCGATTTGATGGCCGTTGATGTCACCCCCAATGGTCCCCGTGGGCGTGTTAACATTTTAGCTTCTGATAAGCTGATGAACGCGCCAAAGCTTTATGCGACTTTTTTTGTTGTGGCTCCTGTCTGAGCTGTTCGAGGAGCTGCCCGAGATGGGAAATCCGGACAAGCCGAAACTGGTCTTTTTCTTTGATGAGGCGCATTTGTTGTTTGACGATGCACCCAAAGTGTTGGTCGACAAAGTCGAGCAGGTTGCCGTTTTATCCGGTCCAAAGGCGTTGTTGTGTACTTCATCACGCAAAACCTCGCCGATCTGCCAGAAGACATTCTGGGTCAGCTTGGTAACCGTGTGCAGCATGCTTTGCGCGCGTTTACGGCACGGGATAAAAAGGCCCTTAGATTGGCCGCCGAGACATACTGCGAAAATCCTGCGTTTGATATTGAACAAGCTATTACTGAAGTCGGTGTCGGCGAAGCGGTGACATCTTTCCTAGAGGGCAAAGGTGTTCCGGGAGTGGCCGAGCGGACGTTGATCCGACCACCGTCCTCACAACTCGGTCCGATATCGGTCAGCGAGCGGGCGACATGTATCGCGAATTCAGCGATTGCGGGTAAATACGAGACACTTATCGACCGGCACTCGGCTTTTGAAACGCTTACCAAGCGTGCAGAACGTGCGGCCGATGCTGCCCTTGCCGCTGAGCAGAAAGAGGAAGAACTGCAAGTGGCAGAGCGCGAGTACCTGTCAAACAGGCGAGACAGTGGTACGAAAGTTGGCCGCTCAACAGCGCGTGCATCGCGGCGCAGCAGTACCTCACTTGGTGCTGAGATCGGCAAGGTTGTTCTAAAGGAGTTGAAAGGCACAACTGGACGGCGTATTATACGCGGTATTTTGGGTGGGCTATTTCGGGGGCGTTAGATTGCCCCCTTATTTTTGCTTCTCTGCGTTCAGCCGATTTTGCGTACCTTCAACTCTGCCAAACGGTTTGCTTCACGGTTCGCGACTTCAAACCGGAAACCGTGGAATGAGAATACTTGTCCTTCGGCAGGGATCGTTTGCGCCTCGTGAATGACGAGGCCCGCAAGGGTGACGGCTTCGTCATCTGGCAACGACCAATCAAGTGCGCGGTTCGCATCGCGGATCGTCATGGCACCATCCAGGGTGTACGTTCCATCGGTGTCAGCGATGAATTCTGGCTCTTTTGCCTCGTCAAATTCGTCCGCTATTTCGCCAACGATTTCTTCCAAAATATCTTCAAGCGTAATCAACCCTTGCAGGGCACCGTACTCATCAACCACCAGCGCAAAGTGAGTGTGGCGACGTAAAAACTCACGCATTTGATCATCAAGCGTCGTGGTTTCAGGCACAAAATAGGGGGCCATCGCCACATCGCCCACTTGAAACCGGGACAGACCCGCAGGATCCGCATCTGGGCCACGCACCAATTTATCAATAGCGCGCAGCAGGTCCTTTGCGTGCACGACGCCTATAATGTTCTCAGGCTCATCGCGGTAAACGGGCAAGCGGGTGTGACTTGAGGCAAGACATTGCGACAATACAGTTTCGGGATCATCGTCAGCATTGATCATTTCAATGCCTGAGCGGTGAAGCATGATTTCCTCTACCGTCCGGTCACTCAGATCAAGCGCGCCCAAGATGCGGTCGCGGTCTTCTTTTTCCACAACACCTTCTGAGTGGCCAAGATTAAGCGCACCGGCAATCTCCTCGCGCACGGCCAAAATATGGTCATCGGGATCAGTTTGAACACCAAAAACGCTTAGCACGGCACGGACCAACACCCTTACGGTGGCCACAATTGGCGAGAACACTTTGACGATAACGGAAATGGGGCCTGAAACTGCGGCGGCGGCGGTCTCGGCATTTGTGATGGCGTATGTCTTGGGCAGCACCTCTGCAAAGATCAGAACAAGCAGCGTCATGATCAGGGTGGCAAGTGCAACACCGCTTTCGCCGAACACGCGAGTCAGCAAGGCTGTCGCCAGCGAGGTTGCCAGAATGTTGACGAGGTTGTTGCCCAGAAGGACCGATCCGATTAGCCGTTCGTTGTCTTCGGTGATGGCCAGCGCGCGCTCGGCCCCTTGGCTACCTTTGTCGGCCTGTGCGCGGAGTTTGCCACGTGAGGCAGCTGTTAGTGCAGTTTCCGAGCCTGAAAAGAAGCCCGACAGTACAAGCAGAAGTACAATTCCGCTCGACGTAACCCAAAAGGCTGTGTCCACTGGTTTTAAGTCCTTAAATAACCCTGTGTTAGCTATGAAGGGTGTTTGCTGTGAAAATCAAGGGCTTGGCAGGCGTTTTGCCCTTAGTTGTTGCGATCTGAGGCGGTAGATAAGGGATGATGTTCAAGCACAAGCGCCTTAAGACGTTCGTCCAAAACATGTGTGTAAATCTCGGTTGTGGCGACATCAGCATGCCCAAGAAGCACTTGAATTGACCGTAGATCAGCGCCGTTCTCAAGAAGGTGCGTGGCAAAAGCATGACGCATTGTGTGCGGTGTTACTTTCGCGGAATCAACTTCAGCTTTGAGAGATAAGTCTTTGATAAAAATGTAAAAGCCATGGCGTGTTAGATGGCCGCCTTTTGATGCCGATGGAAATAGATACTTTGAGCTTGGCAGCCCTTTGGCTCTGCTAAGGGTATCTTTGGCGTCCCATGCAGTAAGCCACGCCCCAAGCGCGTCACGCGCGGGGGCAGATAGTGGAACCATCCGTTCTTTACCGCCTTTGCCACGAACCAACAGCATCCGCGGATCACCGCGTGCAGCACTTACGGGAAGGCTGACAAGTTCTGTCACACGCATTCCCGTAGCGTACAAAAGCTCCATCAGGCAGGCGTTTCGCAATCGGTCATTTTCAGTCCTGGCGATCGTACTCGCGGTTCGAAGCAGCCGTTCGACTTCATCCATGGATAGCGTTTTGGGCAGTGCTTTACTGCGGCCAGGGCCTTTGATCTGAATGGCGGGGTTATCTGCTCGCAACCCTTCTTTAAACATAAACCGAAAGAGCTGTTTCATCGCCGATAATCGCCGCGCGCGGGTAGATTTTGCAAAACCTTGGGCGTCGCAATGTACTAGATAATCCTCCACGTGCTGGCGTGTGGCAGAGGCAAAGTTTTCATCGTTGTGGTTCAAATAGCTACTCACATCGGTCAGATCACGGGAATAAGCCAGCTGTGTATTCGTGGCGGCGTCCAATTCAGCGGCTTGTGCCTCAAGAAATGCTTTGATCAGATGGGCGTCAGAATGAACCGCAGTCATGTGCGTAGCCTATCTATCAAAAGCAGGTTCAAGGCCAATTGGCGGGCAGTGCTTTCCAGACCCGTTTGGCGCAGAAGTGTGATGACTTGTGCGATGTCACGCAAGTCGCCCGTCGCCGCCTGTTCTGCGGTGACAATCGCGCGGACAAGTGTCTCCCCCAATTTCCCTTGGCGGAGCAACTCTGCCTTTTGTGGGGGCAGGGTGTTTGTCGCAAATCCGTCCACAATGATCCGTTCCATCAAGCTGCCCGCAAGGGATGCAATTGGGGTTCCTACGGCGACCGACTGCGCGAAAGCTAGATCAGTGTTGGCGGTGTCCTCGGCCGAGACGCTTTCATAAAGGGGCGATAAAAACATCATTTCAGCGCGCGTAATTTGTGCCGGACCGGTCAGCGGCAAGTCCTTTAGAGGCTCACTGTAGAGGTCGGCCATCGCTGTTTGCACACCGACCTTTCGCGCCTCGACCCAAGCTGTAGGGAGTGCACGGCTGATGGCCGAAGGATTTCTAGCGGTCACGGAGATATCAAGGCGTTGCCATACTTCGGCCAATTCCCAAACGCCCCCTGATGCGGAAGGAATGTTGGCTGTCATCACATCCAGCAGTCGGTTTGATGACAAACTTCCAGCACGCGCAAGGCGGATTGCGGCATCAATTTGCGTCTTCCAACCGTTGTCTGGCGTCAGCGCTGTGGTGCCATAGGCGGGGGGAAGCGTGGTGGTAGGAAATGGTGTTCCAATCGCGCGGTGCAATGTAAATTCCAGCGGTGTAATTGCGCGCGGTGGTGCCAGATCAATACTTTCTTCAGCCAACTCTGGATCAAGAAATTGTGCCAAAAGGGCTGCTTTATCCGCTGGAATTTCCCCCAAGGCCTCGCCTGTTTTGAGCGTCAAAGCTGCGGCGTTCCAATCCCCTGTGCGTGACAGGCAAAAGATACGAGTTGGCAGTGCTGCACGTAGGGCTGCGTTGGCCATAAGCGCTGTGCATGCGGCATCTTCCGTACCAGTCAGCAGTGACAGATCAAACCAACGTGCAAACAGTTGCGGGGTCATCGCACCTGCCTGATCGAGTAGTGCAAGACTTGTCTCTACGTCCCCCATTGCCAACAAGGCGTCCACGCGTGCGACCAAGATATCAGCTTCTGGGTCACGTGTAATTGGCGTGTCTGCCTCTGCAATCAGCAGTCGGCGCAAAAGCTGCTGCATCGCAGGAATTGTTGGTGCGCCGATAGCTCTAAGCAAGGGGGCAAGAGTTTCAGGATCGCTGGCTGTCCAAAGCGTGTGGGGCAGGCCAGTAGCACTTGGCGGGCTGAGACCAACAGCACGTGTTTTGGGCGCGCCAAGTGGCTCGACGGTGACTTGCGGTATTGTGATCTGTTCGGGCAAATTGCCGCCAGGGCGAAGGGTCAAACTACGCACAGTTGCATCAAGGTTGATCGGTGGTAGCGTACCGGATGGAGGCACCGTTTGTGGGCCGCGCAGAGTCTCGCTTAGCCAATCAATTGTTGACAGTGGCTCTTCTTGTGCGGACGCCATGCAGGCCCATAGGCAGCACGCAAAACCCGCTAGACCCACGTGCTTGGCTAGCATCATTCAACACTCAAAGTGATGGGTTTTGTGACTGAAGTTTGCGGTGGGGCGAAGGCATCAGGCATCACCATCGGCCCAAGATACGCAAAGGCCACCAGCCCGATGATCGCCAAAACTGCGAGATACCCGATAAATTTAAAAAGTCGTCCTATCATAGCGTCGAACTTTCTTTTCTGCCTCAATTTCCCAGCTTAGCTACAGGTTTCCAAACTGCACTCAACGAGCTAACGCGGTGCATTGCCGCGACTTTAGCCTATAATTGAGCGAATTATTGCAGTTGTATATGGTCTTTTTGCAAAACTCACGGCATTCACGTGGGGTGAGACGGAAAACGGCGGGCGGGCGCTCATCTGATAGGTAAGCGACGAGCGCGGCAAACGATGTTCGGGGTGACGTACACGATGGCGCAGAGCCTTTCAAAAACGGTTGTGATGGTTGGCATGATGGGGGCCGGCAAAACGGCGATTGGTCGTGCATTGGCCCATGCTCTCGATGTGCCGTTTGTTGATAGTGATGCCGAGATTGAAGCCGCCGCCCAACGTACCATCGCAGAGATATTTGAACGGGACGGCGAAGATTTTTTCCGTCAGCGCGAGACCGAGGTGATAGAGCGTTTGCTGTCTGGCCAACCGTGTATTTTGAGTACTGGAGGTGGCGCTTTTCTGGCGCCTACCAATCGTGATCTAATCGCGAGCAAAGGCGTTTCTGTGTGGCTTGACGTGCCGCTTGATGTGCTTTGGGAGCGGGTTCGTCATAAAGTTACTCGGCCGCTTTTACGGACTGAAAACCCACGCGCTACGCTGAATGCGCTTTTCGATGCGCGGGTGGCTCACTACCGTCGTGCTGACATTCAGGTGGAATGTGGGCAGGGAAGCATTGCCGAAACGACCACGGCTGTGCAGCGCGCCTTATTTGCGTTTTTGAAGGACTAATTTTGATGACAGAGACCTCCCCCATAAATGGCGCAACTAAGGCGACGGTTCACGTTCCGCTTGATACCAGAGCCTATGACGTGCGGATTGGAACTGGTCTAATCGCATCAGCCGGAGCGCAAATTTTACCTTTACTGCGGCGGCCAAAAGTGGCTGTGGTCACCGATGAAAACGTGGCGTCGTTGCACTTGGATGCACTGCGCGCGGGTCTTGCTGCAGATGGTGTCGAAATGACATCACTAGAACTACCCGCCGGTGAGAGTACAAAAAGTTGGCCACATTTGAGCAAAACAGTTGAGTGGCTGTTGGACCAAAAAGTAGAACGTGGTGACATTGTTGTTGCTTTTGGCGGTGGCGTGATTGGTGATTTGGTAGGCTTTGCCGCTGCGATTTTACGGCGCGGTGTTCGGTTTGTGCAGATCCCAACGTCACTTTTGGCGCAGGTCGACAGCTCCGTTGGCGGCAAAACAGGCATTAACGCGCCCCACGGTAAAAACTTGATTGGCGCATTTCATCAGCCGAGTTTGGTGTTGGCGGATGTGGGCGTACTAGGGACATTGCCAACCCGCGATTTTTTGGCAGGCTACGGTGAAGTCGTGAAATACGGGTTTCTGGGAAGTGCCGCGTTTTTTGAATGGCTTGAAGAAAATGCACCGGCAATGGCTGCAGGAGATGTTGGTTTGCGCATTGAGGCCGTGCGCCGTTCTGTTCAGATGAAAGCTGACATTGTGGTGCGGGACGAGACAGAGCAGGGGGATCGTGCTCTGCTAAACCTTGGGCACACGTTTTGCCATGCACTTGAAACCGCCACAGATTATTCATCGGATCGCCTTTTGCACGGTGAAGGGGTCGCGATTGGCTGCGCCTTGGCTTTTGAGGCTTCAATGCGGTTGGGGCTGTGCGCTCAAGAAGCGCCAAGCCGTGTGCGCGCGCATTTGCGGGCAATGCGTATGAAAGTTGATCTGCGTGATATCGATGGGGAGCTTCCGTCAACTGAGGCGCTGATCGAACTGATGTCACAAGACAAGAAGGTCATCGATGGGCAGCTGCGTTTCATTATGGCGCGGGGCATCGGCGAAGCATTTGTTACCACTGACGTGCCTGTGGATGTGGTGCGCAGTATTCTGGAAGATGCCCGATAGATAGGTAGCCCAATAAAGAAGACGCTCTCTTTACTGAGCGCTTTACATTAATTTCAACCAATAACAATTTGATTAGAATGGAATTTCATCATCCAAATCATTTGATGGGCTAGGCGCGCCTCCACCCATTCCACCGCCGTATGATGGACCGCTATCGTATCCACCACCGCTGCGATCGTCGGCCATGTAACCGCCGCCAACGCCGCCGCCCATGCTGCCACCACCGTTGTTGTCACCGCGACCGTCAAGCATTGTCAGCGTGCTTGTGTAGGGACGAAGAACTACCTCTGTGGAATACTTGTCTTGGCCGCTTTGATCCTGCCACTTGCGTGTTTCAAGCTGGCCCTCAAGGTACACTTTTGATCCCTTGCGCAGATATTGCTCTGCTACTTTGGCGAGTGGCTCGCTGAAGATCGCCACTGAGTGCCACTCGGTGCGTTCTTTGCGCTCACCTGTGTTGCGGTCTTTCCATGTTTCAGAAGTCGCAATCCGCAAGTTGCAGACCTTGCCGCCGTTCTGAAATGTGCGCACTTCGGGGTCGCGCCCCAAGTTGCCAATCAGAATGACCTTGTTCACTGATCCTGCCATGTCGATGTCCTTATTGATTCCTGCATTTCGCGCCACTTTAGGCTTTATCGCGGGCTTCAGAAACACCCAATTGGGTGCCCCTGTGGTTACTCTTTGCGCCGTGGGTGGTCATCATATCTAAATTAACTATATTTAATGTTAATTAATCTGACGCGGACGGCCACGATATCATCATGAGTTTCTTGAAGGCATCTTTGTTAAGTACTTTGTTTATTGCCGCTTTTGCTTTGGCAAGTCAGGCGTCTGATGCAGGTTTTTCATCCAAATCACGTGCTTCACTTTTCGCTTCGCAGACAGATGTTCTGGATGGGCGTTCATCGAAACAATACGCTAGCTCGGTCAGGCTACAACCCAAATCAGCCAGTATCTCGACTCGGACAGCGCGTGATTTGCGTTATTATGGAACTTATGACGGCCCGTATTTGAAGCTTGCCAAGGCAGTTGCGCGCAAACATCGGGTCCCAGAGGGGCTATTTTTGCGGCTTATTCAGCAGGAATCCGCTTGGAATAGCAAGGCGCGGTCGAGCAAAGGTGCAATTGGTCTGGCCCAACTCATGCCTGCAACCGCGCGCGATTTGCGGGTTGATCCGAAGGACCCAGAACAGAACCTGGAAGGTGGCGCGCGCTACCTTGCAGAACAGTACCGCACGTTTCGGTCGTGGCGTCTGGCGCTTGCGGCTTACAACGCAGGGCCGGGTGCCGTGCGCAAACACGGGGGCGTGCCTCCCTTTCGTGAAACACAAAACTACGTTCGTAAGATCTACGGAAGTTAACCACGTTGGCGTGTGGGCTGTAGCAAAGCGCGGCCAAATTTCGCTGTTAATGCTGGGCCTGTCGCGGCAGAGCGTAGCGGCTTGGGTGCAGCGCGTGTTTGGGCGCGAAAACCTGTTGGGTTTTGGCCCGTTTGCTGTTGAAAAACGCGTGTGAAGTAAGCAGCGTTTGCAAAGCTCACGCGTGCTGCGGCCTCTTGTATGCTGATGTCTGTGTCAGCAAGCAAACGCTGCGCTTCGTATAGTTTCGTTAGCTGCAAAAGACGTGATGCGGGGACGCCGAATTCTGAACTGCAAACACGAGATAGGTGTGTGGCGGTCACGCCGAGGGCCTTGGCATAATTACTGGCCGTGTCCGATGTGCAAAATTTGTCGGCCAGCAGCGTAGTGAAACCTGCCAACAGTGTTGCGGCGGCGGTTGGCTTTATTTGATCGTTTGGCGTCCTGTTGCGCACCAACCAAACACCAAGTAGCGCTGCATGGGCTACTAATGCAGCTTCGTTGGCGGCTTATAAAGTTTGATCCAAGTTGTGCTTTGTCGGCCGCTCAACTTCATTCACAAGATTATCCCACAAGCCGTTTAGCACTGATTGTAGTTTCACGTCCGAGACGCGGACATATGCACTTAGAGTTAGCAAATTTGCCTCAGCGGTATTCGGCAGGGCCATGACTGAGCCGAATGTGCCAGCGCCAAGATCGAGAGCCATGAGGGTGTTTGCAGGCACGAATGCCATCGCCGCGCCGGAAATCGCGCGTTTACGTCCACCGATCATGAATGACCCTGTGCCTCTTGTGATCCAAATGAATTGTGGCCAAGGAACTGAGTGGGGAAGTGACAACCGCCATTGTCCGACTTTCGTAATTTGGGCAAACGCCCGTGGCCCCAGGTGAAACGCAGGTGTCACCGCGGGGTCAGGGACCGTCTGTATGAGGGGTGTCAGTGACATAAAATAACCGAAAACTAAAAACTAACTACACGGCTACAATGTTCGAAAAAAATATGTCTAACAAGGCTTTCGATCCAGAAAAGATCAATAGGCGTTCGATTTGTGACTATCCCACCTCAACCAGTAGGGTCGAGCGGCATCCATTTCCCCATACGTGCGCGAAACCAAGTCCGCTGACGTTTCGCGTATTGCCGCGAAGCGGTAACTGCCAACGTGCGCGCTTCCTCCAAACTTAACTCACCATGTAAATGGCCGATTAACTCCGGCGCACCGATTGCTCTGGCGGACTGATCCGCGGGGTTCCAAGTGGCGAGATTTCGCTGTGCCTCCTCCAATGCGCCTTGCGCAAGCATGATGTCAAAACGCCGTTCAATCCGTTCGTTGACCCAGTCTTTTGGGGCATCGATCAACATTGGATGGCAGTTGGCCAGCGGGACAATCGGCGGTGGGGTGTTGTCTTGCCAGTCGCTCAGCGGGCGGCCGGTGGTTTGGGCAACTTCCCACGCCCGCGTCACGCGCATCGGGTTCGCAGGATCAATGCGGCTTCTGGTTTCATCGTCTAGTTCAGCCAAAAGCGCGTCAATCCCATCAGCCTCAAGGCGTTCATTTGCAAGCGCGCGAACTGCGGGTGGTGTGGGGGGGATTTCGGCCAAGCCTTCTGTCAGCGCGCGAAAGTTTAAACCGGTGCCGCCCACGATGATCAGACGTTCATTCCCCATCAACGCCTTCACATCACGTAGCCATTGACCCACCGAGTATGCGCCATTCCCCGCTACATGACCGTATAGTGCGTGCGGTGTTTGTACCTCATCCTCAACGCTGGGGCGGGCGGTTAACACGCGCCAGTTTTCGAACACTTGCAGCGCATCTGCGTTAACGATCATGCCGCCTTTTTGTGCCGCAATTTCCATGGCTAAAGCGGACTTTCCCGACGCGGTTGCCCCTGCGATCAAAACAGGCAGCTCCGTTGAAAGTGTCTTGATCGTGTCAAACATAAAAATACGCGCCTTTTGGTCATTGAACCGGCGGGCGGTTTACTCCATTTTGGCGCAAAGACAAAGTGCAAGCGATCGCGGGAGACAGCACATGGCCCATGGAACCACGTTTAAGCGGGTTATGCTTAAAATCTCAGGCGAGGCGCTGATGGGCGACCAGGGATTTGGGCTGCATCCGCCGACGGTGGAGCGTATCGCCCGCGAGGTGCAGACCGTTCACGAGATGGGCGTTGAGATTTGCATGGTGATCGGTGGGGGCAACATCTTCCGTGGTCTTCAAGGCTCTGCCCAAGGGATGGAGCGGACAACGGCTGACTATATGGGGATGCTCGCGACTGTAATGAACGCGCTTGCGATGCAATCTGCTCTTGAGGGGCACGGCATCCATACGCGGGTCATTTCGGCCATTACAATGAACGAAGTGGCGGAGCCTTATATCCGCCGCCGCGCCGTTCGCCACCTAGAGAAAAAGCGCGTTTGCATTTTTGCAGCCGGCACGGGCAACCCCTATTTCACGACAGATACGGCTGCGACTTTGCGCGCAAACGAGATGTCCTGTGAGGCGATCTTTAAGGGCACCAAAGTTGATGGTGTCTATGATAAAGATCCCGCGAAACACGATGATGCAGTGCGCTACGACAATGTCACCTATGATGATGTTCTCGCCAAACGCCTGAATGTGATGGACGCCAGTGCGATTGCTTTGGCGCGCGACAACAGCCTGCCCATTATTGTTTTCAGCCTAGATGAACCCGGCGGTTTCCGCGGCATTCTGGCGGGCGAGGGGACTTATACGCGGGTCCATCAATAACACCTTACTGGGATTAATTGCCCGCTGGATTGAGACTCGTGGCAGGCGCCTTAATCACAACACTGGATTGCAATGCCCTTCCAAGGTATAGCTCAGAAAACAAACCGTTAATATACGAGCAAACATATGTCCGACGATTTTCTTCTTGATACTGATGACCTTGAGCGCCGCATGGACGGTGCAATCGCAAATTTGCGAGTTGAATTTGCATCTTTGCGCACCGGCCGTGCCTCGGGCTCAATGCTTGAGCCGGTTATGGTGGATGCCTACGGTTCCATGACGCCGATTAACCAAGTGGGGACGGTCAATGTTCCCGAGCCGCGCATGGTTACGATTAACGTTTGGGACAAAGGCCTTGTGGGTAAAGTTGAAAAAGCGATCCGTGAAAGTGGCCTCGGCATCAACCCACAGCTGAACGGCACGATCATAATGCTGCCGATCCCCGAGCTGAACGAAGAGCGTCGCCGCGAGCTTACCAAAGTTGCGGGCTCTTACGCCGAGAACGCCCGTGTCAGTGTACGTAACATTCGACGTGACGGTATGGACCAGATCAAAAAGGCCAAAAACGACGGCATGTCCGAAGATGATCAAAAGCTTTGGGAATCCGAAGTGCAGGAAATGACGGATAAATTCATCAAGGCGGTCGATGAAGCGCTTGAAGTAAAACAAGCAGAGATCATGCAAGTGTAGCATTATCAATGACTTGCGCTATTTAGCGAATGTTTAAGGAGATTTCAGGGATGTCTGGAAACGCACAACAAGGGCCCAAGCACGTCGCCGTCATTATGGATGGTAACGGTAGGTGGGCGACCACGCGTGGCCGTCCGCGGCTTTTTGGTCATCACGCAGGCGCAAAACGGGTCAAGGAAATTGTGCGGGCATGTCCCGACGTTGACGTAAAATACCTTACCATTTTTGCTTTCTCCACAGAAAATTGGAAACGTACGCAGGCCGAAGTTTCGGGGCTGATGAAGCTTTTCCGACGCTATATTTTGCGCGAAGCGAATGATTTGTTGGCGGAAGGTGTCCGTGTTCGCTTTATTGGTGACCGAGCACGTCTTGACACAAAACTTGTGAAAATGATGGATCAGCTTGAGTTGCTCACAAGCGCCAACAGCAAAGTGCACCTGACGATCGCGTTGAACTATGGGGGGCGCGATGAGGTTGCGCGCGCAACGAAGCGGCTGGCTGCAGATGTGCAGGTGGGTACTTTACTGCCCGGTGATGTGGATGAAGAAACGCTGCCTCGCTACCTTGATACACATTTCTTGCCAGATCCTGATCTTGTGATCCGCACCAGCGGTGAAGCGCGCATTTCTAATTTCCTTTTGTGGCAGTCCGCCTACGCAGAATACGAATTTATCGATACTTTGTGGCCGGATTTTACCAAAGATATTTTTGCAGATTTAGTGGCCTCGTATGGTGGCCGTTCACGCCGATTTGGTGGCGTTTCGGAACCAACTCAGGCATCAACGCCCCTGACCAAAGCTGTAACCGAGACCTAGACCTCAATGATGCCGACCAAAACTGATGCCGCCAAATGGGATGATTTAAAGACCCGTACACTTTCTGGCATTGGAATGGCCGTTGTTGGTGTAGCGGGGATTGTTGCAGGTGGCGTCTGGTATCAGATTCTTACTGTGTTTGTGACGGCAGTGATGGTTTGGGAAGTTGCGATGATGATTCAGCCTGACCGGCCAACGCCTGGCATGTTGGCGGCGGCTTTAACGGCATCCGTTTTGTCGGGTTTGCTTGCCAGTGACTACCATGTGTTTTTGCCGCTTTTGTTGATCCCGCCGGTTTTTTTGGTGTTGTCGCTCAAAAGCGAACGGCTCGCTGGTTTCTGTTTTGCATTGGGAATTTTGCTTGCAGGATGGGCCCTTGTGCATTTCCGCGAAACTTATGGCACTGTTTGGATCCTTTGGTTGGTCAGTATTGTGATCGTCACAGACATCGGTGGATATTTTGCTGGCCGCACGTTTGGTGGGCCTAAATTTTGGCCAAGCGTCAGTCCGAAAAAGACGTGGTCAGGAACTGTTGCGGGGTGGGGACTGTCGGCGCTGGTGGGCTATGTTTTTGCGGTTAATACAGATGCGGGTGCGGCTCTTCCCATCATTTCTGTAGCGCTCAGTTTTGCAGGTCAGATGGGTGATATCGCCGAAAGTGCGCTCAAACGGCGGATGGGTGTAAAAGACAGCTCCACGCTCATTCCGGGCCATGGAGGCCTGTTTGATCGGTTCGATGCGCTGTTGGGTGCCTCCCTTGTGATGCTGTTGGTCGCGATGGTGCTTGATGTGCCGGGAGTGGCATTTTGAAACGTGTGAGCATCTTCGGTGCCACCGGAAGTATTGGTCAAAACACAATTGATTTGATCCGCCGCGCCCCTGATGAATATCAGGTCGTGGCGCTATCGGGTGGCGCAAACATCAAGCAATTGGCTCAAGATGCGATTGAGCTTGGGGCAGAGGTAGCCGTTACATGCTATGACGCGCGCCTTGATGAATTGCGCAGCGCGCTTGCCGGAAGCGGCGTTGATGCGCAGGCAGGCTCAACCGCGATCAAAGAAGCGGCAGCGCACCCAGCAGATTGGATTATGTCGGCAATTGTTGGCGTCGCTGGTCTTGTTCCAAGCCTTGAGGCTGTAAAACAAGGCGCCACGCTGGCGTTGGCAAACAAGGAGTCCCTTGTCGCTGCGGGCCCGCTACTTATGCGCTTGGCCCGCGAAAATAATGCGACCATTCTGCCTGTTGATAGCGAACACTCAGCTGTTTTTCAGGCGTTGATCGGTGAAGATATGTCTGCTGTTGAGCGTGTTATCATCACTGCCAGCGGGGGTGCATTTCGCGATTGGCCTCTTGATAAGATCAGGGCAGCGACCGTTGCAGATGCATCAAGTCATCCAAATTGGGACATGGGGCAGCGGATCACGATTGATAGCGCGTCTATGTTTAATAAGTCTTTAGAACTTATTGAAGCTAAAGAGTTTTTTAGAATTCCACCATCGCAAGTTGAGACACTTGTCCACCCTGAAAGCATGATTCATGCGCTCGTTGGTTTTAATGATGGGGCCCTGATGGCCCACGTTGGCCCGCCCGATATGCGCCATGCGATTGGGTTTGCACTACACTGGCCTGAGCGGCGAAAGCTGCCTGTTGAGCGCCTCGATCTGGCCAAGATTGGATCATTCACATTCCGCGCCCCAGACGAAGCACGGTATCCCGCCCTAAGGCTCGCCCGCGAGGTGATGGAGCTTGGTGGGCTGTCAGGGGCTGTGTTCAACGGCGCGAAAGAGCGCGCGCTTGACCATTTTATCGCGGGTAACATTGGCTTTTTGGATATGGCGCAGGTCGTTGAGCAGGTGCTGAGCCAAATGGACGCAGACAATCTCCTCAGAAACGCCGATATCACCCTTGATACGGTTCAGGCCGCAGACCACATGGCAAGGCAGATTGCGGACATCAAAAGCAAAGCGGTAGCCGCGTAATTAGCTAACGCACGAACATAAAGCGTGCAGATCGGGCGAATAACATCATGGATTTAGCAAGTCTTATCAGTGAGTTTGGTGGCATCGCCTACACTCTTTTGGCTTTTGTGGTGGCGCTTTCCGTGATTGTCGCGATCCACGAGTACGGCCATTACATTGTGGGCCGTTGGTCGGGCATCCACGCAGAGGTCTTTAGCCTTGGTTTTGGGCCGGTGCTCTATTCACGGGTCGATCGGCGCGGCACTAAATGGCAGATCGCCGCACTACCTTTCGGCGGGTACGTCAAATTTCTAGGTGACGCAAACGCGGCTTCTGTTGGAGGTGTTGAGGGTGAGTCAGCCCCTGCGCGCAACACAATGGCGGGCGCGCCTTTGTGGGCACGCTCTGCTACCGTCGCAGCAGGGCCATTTTTCAACTTTGCACTGTCGATCCTGATTTTTGCTGGTGTAATTTTATGGGATGGCAAAGCCGCGGATCCGTTGACCATCGCTGAACTGCCGTCGCTGCCGCCCCAGATGCAGCAGGGACTTTTGGACGGTGATGCGTTAATTGAAATCAACGGCTCTGATGTGACGACAACAGAAAAGTTTGCAGCTACATTCCGCTCGCTCCCCAAGGAGCCGATTCTCGACTATGTGGTTGAGCGGGACGGCGTCCAACTTGAGGTTTCAGGGCCATACCCATCGGTTCCAATCGTGACCAGTCTTGCGCCAAAATCAGCGGCGCTGTCTGTGAACATGAAAATTGACGATGTCATCACGGCCATAAACGGGTCTCCTGTGTTTGCCTCGGATCAAGTGATGGCGGCTGTTGTGGCGTCCGAAGGCGCGCCATTGCTGTTGGACGTCTGGCGTGATGGTCAGACCATGCAATTTACGCTGGTCCCACGGCCGCGCGACACGCCACTAGAAGACGGAACGTTCGAGCGCCGTTGGATGATTGGCATCGGGATGGGCTGGTTTTTTGAGCCAAAAACAGAACCCGTAGGCATAGCAGAGGCCGCGATTGATGGCGTGCGGCTAACATGGGGTGTCATCACCGGCAGTTTGAACGGACTTAAACAAGTTATCACCGGCGCGATCAGCACGTGCAACCTGAATGGCCCCGTAGGTATTGCCCAAACATCCGGCGCGATGGCCAGCCAAGGGGGGCAGAGCTTCATTTGGTTTATCGCATTTTTGTCTACGGCCGTCGGGCTTTTGAACCTGTTTCCGATCCCTGTTCTGGATGGTGGGCATTTGGTATTTCACGCGTATGAGGCCATCACGGGCCGCCAGCCGTCAGCGCGCGCGCTTGAGATATTCATGGCCGCAGGACTGACGTTGTTGTTGGGTCTGATGGTGTTTGCCTTGGGGCATGATATATTTTGCACCTGATTTCTGCCGTTTGATGCGCACCGTGCGGCATTGCGCGGACTGATATTTGACATAGGCGAAGTTGGTTCTTTGCGCACCTCGCCTAGTTTCGGCCTCATTTAGCCCCTAGATACATCACGAACGCGCGTGTGTGCGGTCATGATTTCAGGAGGCATCTATGCAAACAATTCATCAATCATATCTCAGCATGCGCCTTGTTCTGGACCTGAATTGGGACCGTGCGCTTTACCTGGCAACAATTGCTGCTGCACTTTGGGCAGGCAGTGTGATTGGCAGCGTTTTACAATAACAATCACGGCCCACCTGATAACCTATCGCGGGCTGTCAGATCGTTTTGACATCATGCTGTAGAAAGGATATTTCTGGCACCAGATTTTAGGTTTTCTGGGGATAGCTAATGGGTTTGCTTTTGGGTGTACGTCGTGCCGGAACGGGTGCGATGAAACGAGCGGGCCTAGCGGCAGTGACTGCCGGCTTTATGTCTGGCGCTGTTTACGCACAGTCTTTTACATTTGATAACGTCGAAATCGAAGGCAACGCCCGCGTTGAGGCGGCTACCATCCTATCGTTTGCTGGCATTAGCCGAGGCGAGACAATCAGTGCAGGTCAGCTGAACGATGCATTGCAACGGGTGCTAAGTTCGGGCCTGTTTGAGGACGTAGTTCTGACGCCACGCGGCAGCACACTTTTGATTGAAGTCGCTGAATTCCCCACAATTAACCAGATCAATGTTGAAGGTAACCGCCGCCTGAAAGATGAGGTTGTCCAAAGCTTAATCGCCTCGCAGCCGCGCCGCGTTTACAGCCCAAGTGTGGCCGAACAGGATGCCGAGCTGATCGCGCAAGCCTACGCGGAGCAGGGGCGTTTGGCAGCAACTGTTAAGCCAAGCATCATCCGCCGTTCTGACAACCGCGTCGATCTTGTGTTCGAAGTAACTGAAGGCCGCGTTGTAGAAGTTGAGCGCTTGTCGTTTACTGGCAACCGCGCTTATTCGGACCGCCGCTTGCGCCGTGTCCTGCAGACCAAACAAGCGGGTATCTTTCGCCAAGTCGTTAGCCGCGACACGTTTATCGAAGACCGCGTAAATTTTGACCGCCAAGTCCTAAGTGACTTTTACGCCTCTCGCGGTTATGTGGATTTCAATATCCAAGGCGTCTCATCCGAGCTGACCCGTGAACGCGACGCGTTTTTGATCACATTTGATGTAGAAGAAGGTCAGCAGTTCCGCCTTGGAGAGGTCAACGTTGTAAGCCTTTTGGATGATGTGGATGCCGCTGAATTCGAAGATGCGCTGAAAGTCGGGCGTTCGCCGGTCTATTCCCCGAACCTGATCGACATCAACATTGCCCGCCTTGAGCGCCGCGCGCTTGAGTTGGGCTTGAACTTTGTGCGCGCCGATCCGCGGGTGACGCGCAACGATCGCGACCTGACACTTGATGTGACGTTTGAGTTGACACGCGGTGATCGCATTTTCGTTGAGCGCATTGATATTGAAGGCAACTCAACAACGCTTGATCGGGTCATTCGCCGTCAATTCAAAGTGGTCGAAGGCGATCCGTTCAATCCCCGTGAAATCCGTAACTCAGCCGAGCGTATCCGCGCTTTGGGATATTTCGGCAATGCGGGCGTGCAGGCGCGCGAAGGCTCTAGCCCCAACCAAGTTGTCATTGACGTGGATGTGGAAGAACAACCCACCGGCAGTCTATCGTTCGGGGCGAGTTTTGGTACCGCAAACGGGTTTGGCCTGACAGCTGAGCTGCGTGAGCGTAACTTCTTGGGCCGTGGTCAGTCAGTTTCGCTTGGTTTCAACACAACCGATGGCAGCGAGTCCCTCAGCTTTAGTTTCAACGAGCCAGCGTTTTTGGGCCGTGAGTTGGGCTTTGGTCTGTCCGGTAGTTATGATACCACTGACAGTGATTTCGCCGCCTACAACACCGAAAGCGCACGCCTGTCCCCATCCATTAACTTCCCTGTGAGCGAAAACGGCCGGTTGAGTCTGCGGTATTCACTGGGGTTCGAGGAGGTGCTTGATGTAGCTGTAGGTTCACAGCTGCTTAGCGTTGATGAAAATGCAGGGCGGCAAATTGTTAGCTCTGTAGGTTATACATACAGCTTTGACACGCGTACTACGGGGTTAAACCCTGATGAGGGACTCATTTTTAGGTTTTCCCAAGACTTAGCTGGTGTAGGTGGAGATAAAGAATATCTTCGCAGTACTTTCTTTGCTGGAGCAACGACAGAGGTCCTGAGTGATGAAGTTACGCTTCGTGCGGTGCTGGAAGGTGGTGCATTAAACTCGCTGAACGACACCAATAGCTCGGTAACTGATCGTTTCGCATCAAGCGGCCGTCTGCGAGGTTTTGAACCAAATGGTTTTGGCCCTCGCGAGGGGGATTTCGCAGTTGGCGGCAACTATTATGCTGTGATGCGACTTGAGGCTGATTTCCCAATCGGATTGCCAGAAGAGTATGGAATTTCAGGTGGAGTTTACTTTGATGCGGGCTCGGTTTGGGGACTGGATGACGATCAGATTGATGACAGCTTCTCACTTCGTTCTGCTATCGGTGTTTCAATCTTCTGGAATACCGCGATTGGTCCGCTACGGTTTAACTTCTCAAAACCGCTCGAGTTTGAAAAGACCCTCGACAAAACGGAAACCTTTGATCTTTCCGTTTCGACAAGCTTTTGATGCTTAGGGGCGTTTTTGCCTTCTGCGCTGTAATTTGCATGGCCGTGGGTGCGGCGCAGGCACAAACAAAGCGCGGGCCTGGATTTGACACAGGTATGGTGATGAGCGCGGTTCTTGTGATCGATAGTGACCGCTTCTTTACCAACAGCGAATACGGCAAGCGCGTCGCAACTGATCTTGAAGCAGAGCGGCTACGCCTTGTGCAGACCAAACGCGAGTTGGAGGCAGAGCTTGAAGCCGAAGAACAGCGGTTGCTTGAGTTGCGTGATGTCACGCCAGCAGATGAATTCTCATCGATGGTCGATGTGTTTGATATCCGCGTTCAACGTGCGCGACAGTCCCAAGATGAAACAGGGCGCGTGCTCTCACAAAGATATGAACGTGCACGGGCCGAGTTCATCAATGAGGCCCTTCCGATTCTGGCCAACATTTTAGCCGAGCGCCGCGCAGTAGCGGTGCTCGAGCGTGGCAGCGTCTTTTTGTCGGCGGATGCGATCGACATCACTGATGAGGCCATTCGTTTGGCTGATGCTGCCCTCGGGGACGGATCAAAATCCGAATAGGGTAGACGCTGTCAGTGTGCCTGCGACCGCAGCCCATGAAACTTGCCGCTACCGCTGCGCTTTGCTAGGCAGGGGAACAAGATATAACGCAGGTGACTTTCATGAGCGACGCAGCCCAGACCGATTTAAAATCAGCAGATATTGGCTTGATCCAACGGATCATACCGCACCGCTATCCGTTTCTACTTGTTGATAAAGTTATTGATATTGACGGGTATCAATCGGCTGTTGGCATCAAAAATGTCACCATGAATGAGCCGCATTTTCAGGGGCACTTCCCATCCAAACCTATCATGCCCGGCGTGACCATTATTGAGGCGCTGGCTCAGACGTCTGCTGTGATGGTTGGTGTTGCGATGGACATGGTCGATAAGGATTTGCTGGTTTACTTTATGGGGATCGACAACGCGAAGTTCCGGCGCATGGTTGTGCCGGGCGATGTGGTGCGTTTGGCCGTGGAAACCACTCGCGGCAAACCCGGCGGAAAAGTCTGGAAATTTCGGGGCGTTGCAACAGTGGACGGTGAAATGGCCGCTGAATGCGATTTCACAGCAATGATGGATTTGCCCAAAGCATGAGCGGAAATATTCACTCCTCAGCGGTCATCGAAGACGGTGCTGTCATTGGCGACGGCGTTGAGATTGGTCCGTTTTGCCATGTTGGGCCGCACGTTAAACTCGCGGATGGCGTCATTCTCAAATCACACGTGGTTGTGGCAGGGGATACCGAGATCGGCCCTGAGTCGATTATTTTTCCGTTCTCAAGCATTGGTGAAATCCCGCAAGACCTTAAATTTGCGGGCGAACAGACAAAGCTGATCGTAGGTGCGCGGAACCGCATTCGCGAGCACGTGACGATGAACACCGGCACGTCTGGCGGCGGTGGCGTGACGCGCGTTGGGGATGACGGGTTGTTTATGGCGGGCTGTCATGTTGCCCATGATGCAGTGATTGGCGACCGTGTGGTGATTGTGAACCAGACAGCAATCGCCGGTCATTGTGTGATCGAAGACGATGTTATCATTGGTGGGCTCTGCGGCATCCATCAGTTTGTGCGCATCGGCACGGGCGCTATCATCGGGGCGCTTTCAATGGTGACAAATGATGTGATCCCACATGGCTTGGTCCAAGGCCCACGCGGCGAGTTGGATGGTCTCAACCTTGTTGGGTTGAAGCGCAAAGGCGTCGCACGTGCGGATATCACCGCATTGAGGGTGGCTTTTCAAACGCTGAAGCAAGGAGAGGGCAGTTTTGCCGAACGTGCCGCGCGTTTGGTTCAAGACAGCGACAGTGATTATGTGGCGGATTTGGTGCGCTTTGTTGCGGGCACCACGGATCGCCACTTCCTTACCCCAAAATGATTGCTTTAATTGCAGGGCAGGGCCAATTGCCTGTTGCGGTGCATTGCGCGCTCAAAACTGCGGGCCGTGCCCACGTCATTGCCGCGATGGGCGATGTTGATCCCAGTTTGCCAGATGTGCAGCCGTTTCGAGTGGAACAATTAGGCACGTTTTTCGCCGCACTTGCGGACCTTGGGGTGAGCCAAGTGTGTTTCGCAGGTGCTACCACTCGCCCACAGATTGACCCATCGAAAATAGATGCAGCCACTTTGCCGTTGGTGCCAAAAATTGCGGTAGCAATGGCAGGGGGCGACGATAGCACTTTGCGCGTGGCGATTTCGCTTTTTGAGGACGCCGGTTTTGAAGTCATCGCTGCCCCGCAACTTGTCGACGGCCTGCTACCGCCCCATGGGGATTTGACGGCTGCTAAGCCATCCGAGGGTGATATGAAGGATATTGCACGCGCCCGCGACGTGCACGGTGTTTTGGCCGCTGCAGACGTTGGGCAGGCAGTGATCGTAGCCCATGGTCAGGTTTTGGCAGTTGAGGCGCTTTTGGGCACGGATTGGATGATGCTGTCTTTGTTGCAAGCAGTACCTGCGCAAGACGTGGCAGATGTGTTTTCGGACCCTTTGGGTTTTGCCACGGATGTTTTGGCCGGACCAATTCAAGATGCCCCTGGCCGGAACCCTCGGTTGCCAGAAGGCGGTGTGCTTTATAAGGCACCGAAGGCGGGGCAGGACCTACGAATTGACCTGCCTACCATTGGACCAGAAACCATTCGCGGTGCCATTGCGCTTGGTCTGAACGGCATCGCGATCGGCCCCAATACTCAGGTTCTGGAGCTTGATAAAACCATCGCCGCCGCATCCGACGGTGGGCTGTTTTTACACGTGCTGGCATAGGCGGCAGCGTGGAGATGTTTGATCCTTTGAAAGTGTTCATCATCGCAGGTGAGCCATCGGGCGACGCACTTGGTGGTGATGTTATGGCGGGGCTGAAAGAGCTTTGTTCAAACATCACATTTCAGGGAATTGGTGGTCCAAATATGCAGGCCCACGGTCTAGAAAGCCTGTTCGATATGTCAGAGCTGTCAGTGATGGGCTTGGCCGAGATACTGCCAAAATACTGCCATTTGAAACGGCGTATTTCACAAACTGCCCAAGCCGCCATCGCTGCGGCTCCTGATGTAATCCTGACAATCGATAGCCCTGATTTTTGTCTCAGGGTCGCAAAACTGGTCAAAGCGCAGCGCGATATTCGCGTCGTTCATTACGTAGCACCCAGTGTGTGGGCATGGCGTCCGAAACGCGCACAGAAAATGGCCCGCCACGTAGATCAGGTCTTGGCCCTACTACCCTTTGAGCCGCCCTTTATGCAGGCAGCAGGGATGCAATGCGATTTCGTAGGCCATCCCGTGGCCAACACCGCTCAGGCGAGCAGGCAAGACTGCGGGGCATTTCGCATGCGCCATCAAATTGCAGAAGACGCCCCTTTAGTTTTGGTTCTTCCAGGGTCTCGCGGTGGGGAAGTGCGGCGCCTGTCAGATGTGTTTGGGCAAGCGCTTGCACGTTTTCAGCAAACACACAGCAATGCACGGTTTGTGTTGCCGGTAGCGCCTTCCGTAAGGGGCCTTGTGACCGAGCTAACGGCGAATTGGTCGGTCAAACCAATCCTGATCGACAGCGCAGATCACCGCGAGAAGCTGTCCGCCTTTGGCGCGGCTGATATTGCGCTTGCGGCATCAGGGACTGTTTCGCTGGAACTTGCCGCCGCACAAACGCCGATGGTTATTGCCTATAAAATGAACTGGCTTACAGCGGCCATCATGCGCCGGTTAATGCGGGTGGATACAGTCACGCTGGTTAATCTGGTGTCTGAAACGCTGGTTGTGCCCGAATTTTTGATGGAAAACTGCACAGCCGAGGCTGTGGCGCAGGGCCTATCTACATTGCTTGCGAAACCGGAAAAACAATCGTCTTCCTTAGACATCACGATGGATCGTCTGGGACGCGGACATGAACGGGCAGGGCTGCGCGCCGCACGGGCCATTTTGAGTGGTATCAACAAGTCGGTAGGCTAGGCTTTTCAATAACGGTTAAGGTCTTAGGCTCCGCGCCAAATCCAACCGCCGCCCAAAATACGCGTGCTGCCTTCTTCATAAAATACGCAGGCCTGTCCGGGTGAGACACCTTCTTCCGCGCTCAGCAGTTCAACTTCCGCAAATCCCCCCGGCTTTGCACGCAAAATTGCGGGCCGTGGCGGGCGGGTTGATCGCACTTTTACCAAAATTTCGCGTTCCGCGACGGCCTCAAACACAGTACAGCCAAGCCAGTTGATCTCTTTGATTGGAATATTGCGCGTCGCCAACATGTCCTTTGGACCGACCACGACTTCTTTTGTATCCACATCCAGTTTCACCACATAAAGCGGCTCTGATAGCCCCCCAATTCCAAGGCCGCGTCGCTGACCAATGGTGTAGTGGATGACCCCTTCATGGGGGCCCAAAATGCGTCCGTCCGCATGAACAATATTGCCCGGCTCCGCAGCACCGGGGCGCAGTTTTTCAATCACCTTGGCGTAGTCGCCATCAGGCACAAAACAAATGTCTTGGCTGTCAGGTTTATCCGCCACTGGTAGGCCGTATTTTTGGGCAAGCGCGCGTGTCGCCTCTTTGCTTGGCAAATGACCAAGTGGGAAGCGCAGATAGGACAACTGCTCTGGCGTGGTTGAGAACAAAAAGTATGACTGATCACGGTTGCTGTCTTCGGCTGAATGCAGCTCGGGACCGTTTGCACCCATCTTACGCTGAATGTAGTGGCCGGTTGCCATACAATCCGCCTCAAGGTCTTTTGCAGTTTCCAGCAGGTCTTTGAATTTCACCCTCTCGTTGCATCGAATACAGGGTACAGGCGTTGCACCGCCGAGGTAGCTTTCCGCGAACTCATGCATCACAGCGTCTTTGAAAATATTTTCATAATCAAGGACATAGTGGGGGAAGTTCATCTCTTCGGCGACGCGACGTGCATCGTGGATATCGCGACCCGCACAGCAGGCGCCCTTTTTGGCAAGAGCGGCCCCGTGGTCATAAAGTTGTAGCGTAACACCCACCACATCATAGCCTTCTTCAGCCAGTTGTGCGGCCACAACAGAGCTGTCGACGCCGCCGGACATGGCCACAACAACACGTGTCTCAGATGGCGGTTTAGCGAAGCCAAGTGAGTTAAGACCAGCGGTGTGATCGAGTGCCATAAGCGGTTCTCCGGGTGATGAGGTTAATCGCAAGTAACAGGTTTGTGCACAGATATAATAAAATTGCGCGTACTAACAAGGTGACGTTTCACCGCTCCTTAAGACACTTGGCTCAAACCGAACAGGACTTCGATGTAAGACGAGGACGAAGAATGTTTTTGAAAAAGGTTGATGGCCCCCGATCAGTGACCCTGCCGGATGGTTCAATCATGACCCATGCTGATCTGCCAAACGCATCAACGCGGCGTTGGGTTGCATCGCGTAAGGCAGCTGTGGTGCGCGGGGTTGTCTATGGCCTGTTAAGCCAAAGTGATGCGTTGTCGCGCTATAGTTTGTTCGAAGAAGAATTCGAAAGTTGGTGCGATGCGGTCAGCATTCACGGGCTTAAGGCTTTACGCGCGACACATCTGCAAAGTTATCGTTAGCTTTATGCAACCTAAGGTGGTGCGAAGTGTTATGGCTGACGCTAACCTTGTGTTAACTAATTGCCTGCACAGTGAGGTCGAAACACTTTACGCAAACGATCCACCGGAGATAAAATTATGCGAGTTCTGCTAGTCGAGGACGATCCTACGACCGCCAAAAGTATCGAAATGATGCTTACCCATGCCAATCTGAACGTCTACACGACGGATTTGGGCGAAGGAAGAAGGGATCGATCTGGCAAAGCTATATGACTACGACTTGATCGTTCTCGATCTTGGTCTGCCTGACATGAACGGCCACGAAGTTTTGCGCCAATTGCGCGTTAGTAAAATTGAGACGCCGATCCTGATCCTGTCTGGTTCTGCTGAGGTAGATGACAAAATTAAGGGCTTTGGCTTTGGCGCCGATGACTACATGGTCAAACCATTCCTGCGCGAAGAGCTTGTTGCGCGTATTCATGCGATCATTCATCGTTCTAAAGGTCACTCACAGGCAGTCATCGGTACGGGCCAGATTGAAGTGAGCTTGGATGCAAAAACTGTGTCTGCTGGTGGTCGTGCGATCCATCTGACAGGCAAAGAATACCAGATGTTTGAGCTGTTGAGCCTGCGCAAAGGTACAACACTGATCAAGGAAATGTTCCTGAACCACCTTTATGGCGGAATGGATGAACCTGAACTCAAGATTATCGATGTTTTCATCTGTAAGCTGCGCAAGAAATTGGCCCAGGCAACAGATGGTGACAACTATATCGAAACTGTTTGGGGGCGTGGCTATGTTTTGCGCGATCCGCAAACAGGTCTGGGTGACTTGGAGAAAATCGCAGTAAACGGCTGACCGTATCCGGTCACTGCGTAAAGAGTTTAGTTTTTCGGTGAGAGAGGTTCGCAATCGCGGCCTCTCTTTTCGTTTGTGCAGGGTGGATGAAAATGGGCACCAAGACTAGACGCCGCCACCCTGCCATTCTACCTATAACGTCCAATCCAAATTGATGAGCGCGCCCTATGTCCCAGCCACTTTCCGATTTTGACACGCCCGTTGAAAACTTGGACCCTAAGAAGGCCGTGCAAGAAGCCGAAACGCTTTCTCAGACGTTGTCACAGGCAAATCAGCAGTATTATCAAGAAGATGCGCCGCAGCTGACAGATGCTGAGTTTGATCGCCTTAAGGCGCGCCTAACAGAAATTGAGACAGCTTTTCCAGAGTTACTGAAAAGCAGCAGCCCCACGCAGCAAGTTGGTGCCGCGCCTGCAGATGGGTTTGGCAAAATCACCCATGCGGTCGCAATGCTGTCTTTGTCAAATGCGTTCAATGACGAAGATGTTGCAGTATTTGATCAAAGCGTTCGCAAATATCTCGGGCTGGACACCGCAGATCCGCTTGCCCTCACGTCCGAGCCAAAGATCGACGGGCTCTCGCTCTCTCTGCGCTACGAAGATGGCACACTTGTTCACGCAGCGACGCGCGGTGACGGGACGACTGGTGAAAATGTAACCTCCAATGCCCGTACTATTGCCGACATTCCGCAACAGCTGACCGGTGCACCAGCAATCTTGGAGGTGCGCGGCGAAGTCTATATGAGCCACGAAGACTTCGCGGCCCTGAACGACAGACAGTCTGCCCGCGGCGGCAAAGTATTTGCGAACCCGCGCAATGCAGCGGCAGGGTCGCTTCGCCAGTTGGACCCAAATATCACTAAAAATCGCCCGTTAAGGTTTTTCGCATATGCATGGGGTGAGGTGTCTGCCCCGCTTGCGGATACTCAATTTGCGGCAATCGAGGCGCTGTCTGAACTGGGGTTTCAGACCAACCCGCTGACAAAGCGGCAAGAAACCGTTGAGGGAATTATTGCGAACTACAACGCAATTGCCGAGGCGCGCGCAGAACTGGGCTATGACATTGACGGTGTCGTTTACAAAGTTGATGATCTGGTTTTGCAGGCGCGGTTAGGGTTTCGCTCGACCACGCCGCGGTGGGCAATTGCTCATAAGTTCCCCGCAGAGCTCGCGTTTACCACGCTTGAGGCGATCGACATCCAAGTGGGGCGGACAGGCGCGTTGTCTCCAGTGGCGCGGCTGACGCCTGTAACGGTTGGTGGTGTTGTCGTATCCAACGCGACCCTGCACAACGAAGATTATATCGCCGGCAAAGACAGCAAAGGTGCAGAAATCCGAGGGGGCCGCGATATTCGCGTCGGTGATTTCGTTGAAGTTTACCGTGCGGGTGACGTAATCCCTAAAATTCGCGATGTTGATGTGAGCAAGCGTGCTGACACTGCAGCCCCGTTTGAGTTTCCAAAATCGTGCCCTGAATGTGGATCGCCTGCCGTGCGCGAAGAAGGCGATGCAGTTCGACGCTGTATGGGCGGCATCGTATGCCCGGCCCAAGCTGTTGAAAAACTAAAACACTTATTCAGCCGCGCTGCTTTTGACATTGATGGTCTGGGATCAAAGCAAGTTGAGCAATTCTACAAAGACGGTTGGGTCCGGGAGCCGGCGGAAATTTTCACGTTGCGCGCGCGGTTTGGCAGCGGTTTGCAGCAGTTGAAAAACCGTGAGGGGTGGGGTGAAAAATCTGCCAACGGGTTGTTTGACGCAATCGACCTATGCCGCTCTGTGCCACTTAACCGTGTGATTTTTGGCCTTGGTATTCGCCATGTTGGTGAGGCTGGTGCCAAGCTTCTTGCCCAAACATATCTCAGTTGGGATGCGTTCGAGAACGCGATGCGTGAGGCGTCTGACCCACAAAGTGCTGCTTGGGCGGATCTTTTGAACATCGATGGTGTCGGCGAGGTGATGGCCCAGTCGGTTGTTTCTACTTTTGCTAATCCCGTTGAGCGTGCCGCAATTGATCGTCTTGTGGCGGAACTTAACATTGAAGACATGGCCCAGATTGCCGCTTCAGATAGTCCTGTTGCTGGCAAAATCGTTGTGTTTACGGGCACCCTTACGCGGATGAGCCGCGCAGAGGCCAAAGCGCAGGCCGAAGACGTGGGTGCCAAAGTTTCGGGTTCTGTATCAGCAAAAACGGATTTACTTGTTGCAGGCGTGGCAGCAGGTTCAAAGGCTGCTAAGGCGGAAAAACTGGGCGTTGAGGTTATTGATGAAGACGCTTGGCTTACTCTAATCGGTCGAGGCTAGGGGGATTGGCGGGCCGTCCAGAAATCCTTTTTCCTTTGTTTGCAGGGCTCGAAACTTTGCAAGGGATCGGACCAAAGACGTCCAAACTATTTGAGAACCTAAACGTTAGCACGCCAAAAGATCTGCTTTTTACGCTGCCTCATGCAGTTGTTGATCGGCGCCTGCGGCCCAGTATTGACAGTGCGCTGACGGGGGATGTGGTCACTGTTGCGGTTCAGGTTGAACAGCACAGACCCGCTGCACGCAAAGGCGGCGCGACACGCGTTTTTGTGAATGACGGTCATGTAACATTCGCATTGGTCTTCTTTCATGCCCATATTCGCTATATTGAGGCACAGCTGCCGATTGGTGCGCGTCGGATTATTTCAGGAAAAATCGAGTATTTTGATGGGCTTGCACAGATTGTGCATCCAGATCACATGCTCGCAGAGACGGATGTGGACGATATCCCGCCGTTTGAACCGGTCTACCCGCTAACCGCGGGGATTACCCAAAAAGTCATGTTGAAAGCCAGTGGATCAGCGTTGGCGCGCACCCCAAAAGTGGCTGAGTGGATTGATCCAAACCTAAAGCAGCGCGAAAACTGGCGTGATTGGGACGCCGCTCTTTTGGCGGCTCATCGACCTGCGGCGCCGTTAGTTGATGGCATGTCTGATCCTGCGCGCTTGCGCTTGGCTTATGACGAAGTGTTTGCCCATCAACTGACCCTTGCGTTAGCTCGGTCGACCGCGCGCGCGGCAAAAGGGCGAAGCAGTGTGGGAATGGGGCACCTGCAAAGCCGTGTGTTGAATAGTCTGCCCTATGCGCCGACTGGGGCCCAAAGCCGTGCAATCGCCGAGATCGCGCAAGATTTGGCCGCGCCGCACCGCATGAACCGCCTTTTGCAAGGGGATGTAGGTGCTGGAAAAACCCTTGTGGCGATGCAGGCTTTGCTGATGGCTGTCGAAGCTGGTGGGCAAGGTGTGATGATGGCGCCGACAGAAATTCTGGCGCGGCAACATCTTGAGGGGCTGCAACCTCTAGCCCAGAGTGCCGGTGTGAATTTGGAATTGCTTACCGGCCGTGACAAAGGCAAAGAGCGTGCGCGCAAACTGGCAGCATTGGCGAGCGGTGAGATCAAAATCTTGGTCGGCACCCATGCTGTGTTTCAAAAAGACGTTGAGTTTTGCGATCTGCGTTTAGCGGTTGTGGATGAACAGCATCGGTTCGGTGTGCGCCAGCGCATGGAGCTTGGCGCCAAGGGGCAGGCGGTTGATATGCTGGTGATGACAGCTACGCCGATCCCGCGCACCTTGTCGCTGGCCCACTACGGTGATCTGGATATTTCCGTGCTTGATGAAAAACCCCCCGGTCGCCAACCGATTAAAACCGCCTTGGTGCAGACATCACGGATGAAGGAAGTGGTCAGCCATCTGCGCGGTGCGGTCGCTAAAGGCCAGCAAGCCTATTGGGTGTGCCCGTTGGTGGAAGAGAGCGAACTGAGCGATATGACCGCGGCCGAAGAACGGTTCAAACGCCTGCGTGCCGAGCTGGGTGAGGGGGCTGTTGGTCTGGTTCACGGTCAAATGCCGCCTGCTGAAAAAGACGCGGCAATGGCGGATTTTATTTCAGGTAAAACGCAGGTTTTGGTGGCGACAACCGTTATCGAAGTAGGCGTCAACGTGCCTAACGCGACCATCATGGTGATTGAGCGCGCCGAGAATTTCGGGCTTGCCCAGTTGCACCAATTGCGCGGGCGTGTCGGTCGTGGCGCGGGTGCGTCTACGTGTCTGCTTTTGTATCAGGCACCCCTTGGTGAAACGGGGCGCCGCCGTCTGGAGATATTGCGCGAAACAGAAGACGGGTTCATCATTGCTGAGGAAGACCTTGCAATGCGCGGGGCGGGGGACATGATTGGCTCTGCACAGTCGGGCTTGCCACGCTTTCGGGTGGCGGATCCGGACCGGCACAGCAATCTTATGGAGATCGCACAAAAAGATGCGCGTAAACTGTTGTCGGATGATCCCGCGTTAACCTCTGAGCGTGGGAAG
The DNA here is from genome assembly GCA_024640765.1 of Thalassobium sp. Lineage (GTDB taxonomy): Bacteria > Pseudomonadota > Alphaproteobacteria > Rhodobacterales > Rhodobacteraceae > Nereida. The sequence goes on from JAHEEK010000012.1 coordinate 69,912, forward strand.
GCTGCCCGTGTTCTCTTGTGGCTTATGGAACAAGATAAAGCAATTCGTTTGATATCAGTAGGTTAGGTTCATATGGAGCATTTTGTTCACATCTGTTCTCAAAAAGTTCTTTACTTTGGCTAACTTAAATGAGAACAAAGGTGCAACAAATGCTGAGATGCAAAGGAGCTACCCATGATTGCTGATGTGAAAAACATTATTCGCCGCTCACAAACGACGTTGGTTCAAGACATGTTCACAGTATCTGCCATTGTAGCAATGACCGTGGCGGCACTCACTTTGCCGGCATTTATGTAAAGACACTGCCTACGATCTATCTTGGTGCGGGTATGATATCTGTCCCCCAAACAGGTGATATCGCGTTACTGCCTGACGTATTTATCGGATTGCCTCTTAGATAAACCAATCTGCACCACATGTGCCTGATCGTTACTGCCCGTTATCTTCTCCCACGAAGGTAGCGGTTTTTTTTATGTGCCCTGAGTATCTGAACCACCGCTAATTGCATCACATGCAGCATCAAGAGCGAGCATGATTGAGGCGTGACGGTTTTTGTAATCTTTGGCCGCGCGCAGAACTTCAAGACCGTCAAAAGGGGCCTGCGGAACTGGGCCATCCTCTGCCAGCAACTTTGCCAAAGCGTCACGCGTCGCAACAACTTGCGCAGTGTTACGTCCAACAATGTTTTTTGCTACAACAGATGCGGCCGCTTGACCTAAGGCACAGGCTTTCACGTCATGTGCATAATCACGGATGACACCGTCTTCGATCAGCAGATCAACCGTAACGCTTGAACCACACAGCGGAGCACGGCGTTTGGCGCAGTGGCTTGGTGCATCCAAGCGGCCAACACGCGACAACTCTGTTGTAAGCTGCAGAATCTGCGCTGAATAGAGCTTCATCAGGTCTGCTTCGTTGGACATGTGCGCGAGGCCTTTTGTTTCAGTCAACCGACAGATAGGACGGTGGAAGACAGTTGGAAAGGCACTGTGATGAAGTTTGATCCGAATTCCCTGAAGTTCAACGATGCGGGCCTGTTGCCAGTGATTGCACAGGATGTGGATAGTCATGAGGTTTTGATGCTGGCGTGGATGAACGCCGAGGCCGTCAGCCGTACGCTGAAAACGGGACAGGTGACGTATTGGTCTCGCTCGCGGGCAGAGTTTTGGGTGAAGGGCGCCACATCGGGGCACACACAAGAACTGGTTAAGATGCAGATTGATTGCGACCGCGATTGTATCTTGGTGAGTGTTCGTCAAACCGGTCCGGCCTGCCACACAGGCGCGCGAACCTGCTTTTTCACAGACGTAACCAGCGGTACTGAGGTGACGAGCTAAAGCCCAATTAGCCTGCGAATGTCTTCGCTGCTTAAGCCCTGCGCACGATAGGTTGAAAGCGCGCGGGCGTCATCGCGCTTTGCTAGGCGTTTACCTGTGTCATCGCGGAGCAAACGGTGATGATGATACCGCGGTGTTGGAAGGTTAAGCAAACGTTGCAAAACCACATGAATGGCTGTGGCGCTTTCTAGATCCTCGCCGCGGACAACATCCGTGACGCTTTGCGCGGCGTCATCGACCAGCACGGAAAGATGATAGGATGTTCCCATATCCCGCCGCGCCAAAACGACATCGCCGACAGTGTTAACAAGCTGGGGCGCGGTGATTTGAATGGGTGCACCGTTGTTGGTGTAGGTGATTGGCGTCTTATCAACTCCAAGCGCCGCAACAGCCGCTGTCATATCAAGACGCAGTACCGCGCCGGATGGCATGTCATCCGCGACGCGGCTGTGATGGGTTGGTGGCACGTAGCACAGCCGCGGATAGATCACACCATCAGGTCCCAATAATGGCGCGCCTTCTTGGGGGGCATTAACTGCCGCGGCAATATCTGCGCGGCGGCACTCACATGGGTATAAATATCCAGAATACCATAATTCATTCAGCGCAGAGCGGTACCTCGCGAGGTGATCCGATTGTCGGATGGGGGGGGCGTCCCACTGAAGCCCCAACCAGGAAAGATCATCGTAAATTTGCTGTTCCCACGTGTCCCGTGCCCGTGATCGGTCAATGTCTTCGATCCGCAGCAAAAAGGTTCCGCCCTGCTCGCGGGCTAGGTCGTGGGCAATAATCGCGGAGTACGCGTGACCAAGATGAAGCGGCCCTGTGGGGGACGGTGCAAAACGCGTGATCATCACTCGGCTGCGAGTTTTTCCTGACCCAACCAGCCAAGCCATTCTGCTTTGGCGCGATCCGTATAGGCTTTGTAGCGATCCTTGCGGCCTTTGCGGCCCGCTTTGAGGCCATCAACTGGGGGGAAAAGCCCGAAGTTGACATTCATAGGCTGGAAGGTTTTTGCATCCGCACCGCCTGTAATGTGGCTGACCAATGCGCCCATTGCGGTTACTTGCGGCACCGCAGGTAGGTCGTCACCGTTGATTTCTGCAGCAGCCATACGGCCAGCAAGCAAGCCCATCGCCGCTGATTCAACGTATCCTTCAACACCAGTGATCTGACCCGCAAAGCGCAGATTAGGGTGGGTTTTCAACTTCATATCATGGGTGAGCAATGTGGGAGAGTTAAGAAACGTATTGCGGTGAATGCCACCAAGACGCGCAAACTCTGCATTCTCAAGGCCGGGTATCATGCGGAGCACTTCTTTTTGCGCCCCGTAGGTCATTTTGGTTTGAAAGCCGACGATGTTGTAAAGTGTGCCCAAGGCATTGTCGCGACGCAATTGCACAACCGCATAAGGTTTCTCTTCAGGCGCGTGCGGGTTTGTCAGGCCAACGGGTTTCATCGGACCAAAACGCAACGTCTCGCGACCGCGTTCGGCCATCACTTCAACAGGTAGGCACCCATCGAAATATTTGGCGGTCTCACCGTCTTTAAACTGTGTTTTATCCGCTGCCATCAACGCATCGATAAAGGCCTCGTACTGGGCTTTGTCCATCGGGCAGTTGAGGTACGCGGTACGCTCTTCTTCGGTTTCACCCTTGTCATAGCGCGACTGCATCCACGCTTGGGACATGTCGATCGTGTCAAAGTAGATGATTGGGGCGATTGCGTCGAAAAAGGCCAATGCCTCGGCGCCCGTTGCTTTGGCAATGGATGCTGACAGCGCATCTGATGTCAGCGGACCTGTCGCCACAATCCAATGGCCGTCATCGGGAAGCTCTGTGATTTCGTCGTAGCTAACCGAGATGTTTGGGTGCGCCTTCAAGGCGGCTGTGACGGATTCTGCGAAGGGCTCGCGATCAACAGCCAGCGCGCCACCGGCGGGGATGCGGTGCTTTCCAGCGATGTTCATGATCAAGCCGTTGGCTTGGCGCATCTCCCAATGCAGCAGACCGACAGCGTTCTGCTCATTATCGTTCGAACGGAATGAATTTGAGCATACCATTTCACCAAGGTTGCCCGTTTGGTGTGCAAAGGTGCCAACTTTGGGCCGCATTTCGTGGATCACCACAGAGATGCCCTGATTTGCAGCCTGCCATGCGGCTTCCGATCCGGCCATTCCGCCGCCGATGATATTGAGTGGTTTTGTCATATGCAGCAGGTAATCCAGCCTGCCGCGCAAATCAATGGAAACGATGTCGCAACTTGCATCATCTTTGGACTGAATTGAGCCAGAAGTCTATACTTAATGACCCCTGGCGTTGGAAGCTTCGGGGGTCATTAAGTGACCGGGTTGGAGGACCCGCATTAACTTGCCTTGTAGGTACCAAACAAAGCCTCAATTGCGCCACAATTATTTTGTGAACAATCGCAATTAATGCGGAAACAGTCCTCCTCTATACGTCGGTCGAAGTGTTGGGGGCAGCGTCGCCACGGTCTTCTACATCAGCATCTTCCGCTGTCTGATCTGCGATCCAAGCCACGCTGACGACTTTTTCACCTTTAGATGTATCGAATACTTTCACACCACCAGCGCTACGCGATCTAAAGCTAATGCCTTCAACAGGGACGCGAATTGACTGACCTTTGCTGGTCACCAACATGATCTGATCTTCCAGCTCAATCGGGAAGGAGGCCACAATCTGACCGCCGCGCATGGCTTTATCCATTGCCTGCACACCCATGCCGCCGCGTCCACGCAGCGGATAGTCATGGCTGGATGACATTTTGCCCGCACCGTTTTCCGTGATGGTCAGAATCAGGTTTTCGGAAGCTGACATTTCGACGTAACGCTCTTGGGGTAGGTTAATATCAGCAACTGCTTCCTCATCTGCTGCATCAACTTCGTCCGTTATACCCGCGACAAGTCTACGCATTTTCAAATATGCGGCACGTTCTTCCGATGATGCCTCGAAGTGGCGGATGATCGACATTGAGACAACTGTATCATCGCTTGCAAGCTTAACACCGCGCACACCGACCGAGGCCCGTGAGTTGAAGATACGGACGTCCGTTGCATTAAATCGGATCGCACGACCTGAGTTGGTCACCAACATGACATCATCGTCGTTCGACGCGATGCGTGCGTTGATAAGCGTGGTGTTCTCGTGCTCACCCTCAAACTTCATCGCGATTTTGCCGTTGCGCATGACGTTCGTGAAATCGGAAAGCTTGTTGCGGCGCACGGTGCCTGCGGATGTTGCGAAGACAACCTGCAGATCGTCCCACTCTTTTTCATCACGGTCCACAGGCATGATCGCAGCAATCGAAACACCCTGCGGGATGGGCAAGATATTGACGATTGCTTTGCCTTTTGAGGTGCGTGAGCCTTGGGGTAGGCGCCACGTCTTGAGCTTGTAAACCATGCCGTCTGTCGTAAAGAACAGCAGTTGCGTGTGGGTATTGGACACAAACAGCGATGTGACCACGTCTTCGTCTTTAGTCGCCATGCCGGACAAGCCTTTGCCACCGCGACGTTGGGCGCGGAAGTCAGCAAGCGGCGTCCGCTTGATATAGCCACCTTGGGTAATTGTGACGACCATGTCTTCGCGTTCGATCAGGTCCTCGTCTTCCATGTCGCCGGACCAATCGACGATCTCTGTACGACGCGGCACCGCATAAGCGTCACGAACTTCGGTCAGCTCATCGGTGATAATGCCCATGATACGCTCGCGAGAGCGCAAGATATCAAGGTATTCCGTGATTTTGGCCGCAAGTGCTTCCAACTCATCCGTTACTTCGGACACGCCAAGCTGTGTCAGGCGTTGCAAGCGCAATTCAAGAATAGCGCGCGCCTGAGTTTCAGACAGATTATATGTACCGTCTTCATTGGCCTTATGGGTCGGATCATCGATCAGCTTGATGTAGGTCAAAATATCCTGGGCGGGCCAGCGGCGCGTCATCAGTTTTTCACGGGCCTCAGCAGCATCCGCAGAAGAACGGATCGTTGCAACGATCTCATCCACATTTGATACGGCCACAGCCAAACCACACAATACGTGACTACGTTCGCGGGCTTTGCGCAGATCAAAGGCGGTGCGGCGCGCCACCACTTCTTCGCGGAAAGCAATAAACGATGTCAGGAACTTACGAAGTGTAAGTTGTTCGGGCTTGCCGCCGTTCAGGGCCAACATGTTCGCACCAAAACTTGTTTGCATTGGTGTAAAGCGGAACAACTGGTTGAGAACGACTTCAGCTGTCGCATCGCGTTTCAACTCAATCACCACGCGCACACCGTTACGGTCAGATTCGTCTTGAACGTGGCTGATGCCTTCGATCTTTTTCTCGCGAACTTGTTCCGCGATTTTGTCGATCATAGAGGCTTTGTTCACTTGATAGGGGATTTCATCGATTACAATCGCCCAACGATCCTTACGGATTTCCTCAACGCGGGTTTTGGAGCGGATCACAACGCTGCCACGTCCCTCAAGATAGGCTTTACGCGCGCCAGAGCGGCCCAACATAATGCCGCCTGTTGGGAAATCAGGGCCTGGAATGTAGTCAATCAGCTGCTCTGAAGTTAGATCAGGCTGCTGAATAAGCGCCAAAGTGGCATCGATTACCTCGCCCAAATTATGGGGCGGGATGTTCGTGGCCATACCAACGGCAATACCGCCAGCACCGTTGACCAGCATGTTTGGAAAACGTGCGGGCAGAACAGTCGGCTCAGTATCTTTGCCGTCGTAGTTGTCTTGAAAATCAACGGTCTCTTTTTCAATATCTGCAAGCAACGCACCCGCCGGTTTGTCCATGCGCACTTCGGTATAGCGCATGGCGGCCGCGTTATCGCCGTCCATGGAGCCGAAGTTGCCCTGACCATCCAGCAGTGGAAGCGACATTGAGAAATCTTGGGCCATGCGCACCAGTGCGTCGTAAATTGCGCTGTCGCCGTGGGGGTGATATTTACCCATTACATCGCCAACAGGGCGGGCAGACTTACGGTAAGACTTTTCGGCGGTATTACCTGTTTCATGCATCGCATAAAGAATGCGGCGGTGCACAGGTTTAAGACCATCACGCAGGTCAGGGATCGCACGGCTAACGATGACCGACATCGCGTAATCAAGATAGGCCGTTTTCATCTCATCGACAATGTCGACTTGCGGTCCGTCGTAAACATACCCCTGAACGGTGTTTTCTTTTTCGTTTTCAGGTGTTTCTGGCGTGTCGCTCATGTGATACCTTAACTTTCCATGCGCACTATGGCTTGCGCGCTATATATTGTTATCAAAACAATAGCACTTCCTGCATATGGGGTGCAATGGGGCGTTCAGGTCGAATTTCAAGCGGCACTTAACTGTTGGTGATGTCCCAGTTTGGTTTGCGCTTTTCGTTGAAGGCTGTAATGCCTTCAGCGGTGTCCTCATCGGCCATATTTTGAACCATCACGTCACGGGTGAAAGTATATGCATCTGCCAGGGGCATTTCGAGTTGATCGTAAAACGCGCCCTTACCAAGACGCACAGCAGTTCCCAGTTTAGCAGCAACCTTTTCGGCCAAATCGCGTGTCACTGACGCCAGTTTGCTGGGTTCGGCGATACGGTTGATCAGCCCAAATTCAAGCGCGAGATTGGTTTCAATGAAGTCACCGGTCACAAGCATTTCAAACGCCTGCTTGCGGGGCAGATTGCGCGACAGGGCCACCATGGGCGTTGAGCAAAACAGCCCGATGTTCACTCCATTAACTGCAAACCGTGTTCCTTCAGCCGCGACAGCCATATCGCAGGCGGCAACTAGCTGACATCCTGCGGCAGCGGCGACACCGTGAACTTGCGCAATGACGGGTTGGGGCAGGGTGCGAATGGCAGTCATCATCTGCGCGCATGCATCGAAAAGCGCTGTCAGTTCACGGGCACCAGCATCCGGACTTTCGCGCATCGCTTGCATTTCTTTTAGATTGTGACCCGCACAAAAGGCTTTTCCTGCCCCGCTGAGAACAACGCATCGGATGTCTTGATCCGCGGCAATATCCACAAACAGTGCGGTCAGTGCCGCAATCATCTGACTTGAAAGAGCGTTAAGCGTTTGCGGTGTTGCTAACTCAATGTACGCGACGCCGTTCGCATCACAACGGGTATAAAGAGATGTTTGCGTATCGGTCATCTTGTTCCTCACAATCTTGTGGCTACAGTAGGGCCTAAACTGCTGAGAGTTGCAATGACTGACCCACTTCTTACTGCCGCAGAGCTGACCGCATTTTTGGCGCGGGATTTCGAACAAGTGAAGGACGACTTCACTGTGGATGAAATCACGACGCAAGGGATCAAGCTGCGTCTCAACGTGGCTGAGAGGCACTTGCGCCCAGGTGGCACTGTATCTGGGCCTGCGATGTTTGGATTGGCCGATGTAGGGGCGTATCTGGCGATCTTGTCGCGGATTGGTCTTGAGGCGCTGACGGTGACCACGAACTGCAGTATAGATTTCATGCGCAAACCCATCGCAGGTAAAGATGTGATCTGCGACGTGCGGCTGTTGAAGCTGGGACGGCAACTGGCGGTTTGTGATGCACTTGTGTTCAGCGATGGAGATGATCGGCCGGTTGCCCGTGCGTCATTGACCTATTCGATCCCGCCAAAGCAGTAGTTTTATGGGGTATTTTAGTACCTATTTTGCAAGTCATTGATTGTGAATAGTTTTTCGATGTTTTGTGTTGTTGACTGCTATTTGTGCGCCTATATAAGGGGGCAATCGAATAGCCGCGGCGTCTTTCCGCTGACCTTCCAAGGATAGAAACATGAAAACCTTCACTGCGACACCCGCAGACATCGACAAGAAGTGGATCATCATCGACGCTGAAGGCGTGGTGCTGGGCCGTCTTGCGTCGATTGTTGCGATGCGTCTTCGCGGCAAGCACAAGCCGTCGTTCACGCCCCACATGGACATGGGTGACAACGTCATCATCATCAACGCTGACAAAGTTCAGTTGACTGGTAAGAAACGTGAAGAGCGTTACTACTGGCACACTGGCTACCCAGGTGGCATCAAATACCGTACCAAAGAGCAAATCTTGGAAGGTGATCACCCTGAGCGCGTTGTAACACTTGCGATCAAACGCATGTTGCCAGGCAACCGCCTGTCACGCCAGCAAATGACGAACCTGCGTGTATATGCAGGCGCCGAGCACCCCCACGAGGCGCAAAGCCCCGAAGTGCTGGACGTCAAATCCATGAACTCAAAGAACACGAGGGTCTGATAGATGGCTGAAGAAATCAAAAGCCTCGATGAGCTGAACGCAGTTGCCGAAGGCACTGTTGCAGCAACAGAAGTTGAGATGACCCCACGCGAGCCCGTCCGTGACGACCTCGGCCGTTCTTATGCAACTGGTAAACGTAAAGACGCGGTTGCACGAGTTTGGATCAAGCCAGGCTCCGGCAAAGTTGTTGTGAACGGTAAAGAGATGAAGGTCTATTTTGCACGCCCTGTGCTGCAAATGATCCTGCGTCAGCCTTTCACAGTTTCTGGCACAGAAGACCAGTTCGACGTGATGGCGACTGTCAAAGGTGGCGGTCTTTCTGGTCAAGCTGGTGCGGTTAAGCACGGCATTTCCAAAGCATTGCAACTCTACGATCCCAGCCTGCGTGGCGCGTTGAAAGCCGCTGGCTTCCTCACACGCGACAGCCGTGTTGTTGAGCGTAAGAAATACGGTAAAGCAAAAGCGCGTAAGAGCTTCCAGTTCTCCAAGCG
>JAHEEK010000020.1:0-17025 GCA_024640765.1 Thalassobium sp.
TTGCTTTTGTCGATGCGCGACAGACTGGCTTAACCCTTGTTCATCTTGGACCAAAATGGTGGGTTTGGTGGTTACCCTAGCTGCCCCCCCGATTTTGGTCCAAGCGACATCAATAAAATAAAGTTAGTCATAATTAGCCTTTGGTCCATCAGGATGATGGCTTCAGGCTTGGGTCTCTTGATGGCCATTTATGGTCCTCCGCTTTCCTAACTATAGGGGCGGACCACTTAAAAGGGGGAGGCTCACTGACATATGTGGTCTGCATAAACCTCAGCCAAGGTGTTTAAAGGCACTTCGGATACGCCAGCTTCTGCTTTCTCTAGCAGTGCTTGAGCTAAAGCAAACTTATAACAAGCGGTGTTCTGACCAAACAAAACGATTGATCGCCAATAATTATCTAAGGTTGGCATAGCTTGCGTGAACAGGTGGGTCATAGCGATGCCTCCTGAGCAAGCACTGAACTATCACTTTTGCTAACGGTCATCATTGTTTCACTATGCTGATAGCATATGAATTTTCTAGTACGCGACACTCAGCGCAAGTATGTCCATGACATTGGCTACCTAGCTTTCGCGGCTTACTCGCCATCGCCTTTAGGTGTCTCGAAGAATTTCCCTTTGTGTTTAGCAGCACATCTCCACAGCTTCTTTCTTACTCCTGAAGGTTCAAGATGTCTGTACTTACCACCAGAGAACTTTTCCCAATCCAAAGCCAGCCCAAGCTTAACCATCTCTGCAGATAGGTCACTACCATCGGGAAGTGTGCAGACAGCAACAGCCCGATCGTATGATACGTCGGGTTCCAGTGATGCAGTCACCAGTTGTCCTTTAGTTAGACGAAACAATTCCCATTTGGCTTTCTTTCCCAAAGGATGATGCAGTTCTGGTGCATCAATTCCTGAAAGTCTTATCGTCGTCTTATCTATTTTGATCGTATCACCATCCACAACGTAGCAAGAACCTTTAAGCGCTAACTTTTTGGGGACTGAAGTCTCAACAACAGGAACTTTCTTTGCGGAGTGAGGCTGCGGCTTAGCCTTCAAAGGTTCAATACGAGAATAGTTTCTTCTCGTAGCCTTCGAGGGTTTGCTACCACCAAGGATAACTTTCAGAAGCCTAAACAACATTTGGGCACATCACACTGCAGCCTTTCGACATCCGTGTGCGAACCATAGTCAACTCACGGGGACAACGAGTGAGCCTTTTTCAACCAATACTCAGGGTTACAATTTATAGTGTTGCACCACTAAGGCCGAGCCTACCGGCTGAAAAATATTTTTCAATGATCTAACCTATTTGCAGAAAAATGTGAGAGCGGGATCACTAGCACACAGAGGCAGTAATGTTTTTACCCCCCCACCACAATCGGGGTAGCATTTAGTTTTTTTCTGAGCTTTTTGGCGTGGTCAAATATCTACTTACCGTTGAGAATTGATCATCATATTTATCCAAGCTTTATAGCAATTCTATTTCTCAGCAGCGTATGTCTCTGACCTTCTTACCGTCTCACCTGACTTCACCAGTTACCTGCTACCTGTTCTAAGATTTGCTACTTATCTATCTTTCCCTTTGGAAAGTCTTGGGGGGACTCCAGCTTAGCATTCTAAAACCCGGACACACTTAGCCTATCGACTAAGCGCTGTTTTTCCCTTCGGAGCCAGTCCAGTGGGAACCCCAGGCAATGAAAGCGTCACCAAGATGGTGGGGGGCGGTTGAGCGGTCTCCCCATTTATAACGCCGCTATCTTAACGCAAGCAATCGGTCGCATCATTGCCAACTTCCGTTGCTTTGTAGGTTGCCGCTTGGCAGAGCCTACTCGTGGAACTTATCGCAGTTTTCCTTGCGGCTGAGCTCTTATCACCAAATACTCAGACGCCAGCTTTTTCAATTACTGACGTCGTCAAGGCTGACCTTAATACAGCGTCTATGTTCTTAAACAATATCACGGTTTGTGTTTGTTAAAACACACAAAAAAATCAAATCCCAATTTATACAACTTGACATCATTTTCAGCAATCAAACTACGCCGAGACATTCAACACACGGCCTCTACTCATCAAATTTTCACAACGATATAACTAGTTGAGGTTAGCCACAACACAATCGACAACATAGCTTTTTTGGTACGCGCAAAGTTCAGCTATTTGTTGCGAAATGTAGCCCCATAGTAGCCCCTGCAAATACAAGGCTAAGCTGTGGTAAGCTAAGATATTGATATTGTGGTGCCCCCACACGGACTCGAACCGCGGACCTACTGATTACAAATCAGTTGCTCTACCAGCTGAGCTATAGGGGCACTGCGAAAGCGTGTAGCCAAAAGATTCTGCCATGACAAGGGGCCAATCGTGCCATTTTTACGTCCCAATCAAACTTTATTCATTTTCAGAGAAAAGCTGCCCGAAAACTAAGGGGCAAAAGCACCTAAGCGCCAGAAGATAAGGAAGAAATCATGCAAATCGCACTACACATAGGGGCGCACTGCACCGATGAGGATAGGTTGCTGAAATGCTTATTGATGAACAAAGAGATTCTGTCCGATGTGGGAACCGCTGTCCCGGGGCCTGGGCGCTATTGACGGCTTCTTCGAGAAACGATTCAGACTCTAAACGGCGCGGCCCCTGCCTCTGATGCGCGCGAAGTGCTGCTCGATGCGATTGTCGAGGAAGATGACGTTGACCGGATCATTCTCAGCCATGAAAGTTTCATCTGTGTTCCCGCGCGTATTTTTGATGGCGGTCAGCTTTACTCACAACTCGAATTCAAACTCTCCGGTCTGCGCAGCCTGTTTCCCCAAGATCAGATCGAAATATTCTTGGGCATTCGCAACCCCGCTACTTTGATCGCGGATATGTTGGGCAAGCTAGAGCCCGAACAGCGCGGCAGCCTTTTGGGCGGAATTGTTTCCGGGTCCATCCGCTGGTCTGACATGATTGCACGTGTCCAAGCGGTACTACCCAATGCAAAAATTACCGTTTGGAGCAATGAAAAAAAGCCCGCTTCTTTGGGGCGAAATCATGCGCAAAATGGGGGGGCTTGAACCCCATGACCCGCTGGTCGAGACGGATTATATGCTGTCCAAAATCATGCTACGCGAAGGCACGCGGCGTTTCCGTGCGTTTATTGCCGACGACCCACCCAAAAGCGAAGCCCACCTACGCCGTAACATGGTCGCATTTTTAGACAAATACGCTCGTGCCGACCTGATAGACATTGAGCAACCCATCGAGCTTGCCCATTGGAACGAAGCTTACGTCCAGCACCTGACGGATGCATATGAGGCAGATATCACTTTGATTGAGCAGATGCAGGGTATTGATTTCATCGCCCCTTAGCCATCAGACGCTAAGCAGATAAAAAAACCCCGCATTGGAACTGCGGGGCTTTTTCGCATTTCACGTAAAGAAAGCGCTTACATACCCAGCGCTTCTTTATACATTTCAAGCACTGCTTCTTCCTCGGCAACGTCATCGGCCTCACGCTTGCGCAGCGCGATGATCTTGCGGAGCACTTTGATGTCATAGCCACGGCCTTTTGCCTCGGCCATCACTTCTTTTTGTTGCTCTGCGATGTCTTTTTTCTCTGCATCCAAACGCTCGATCCGCTCAACAAAAGCGCGCAATTCGTCAGCAGTGACGCGGTAGCTATCGGGTTTGGTATCCATTTCCACAACATTTGAGTTAAAGTCACTCATCGCGTGTCTCCTGATTTTTACTTCCTGAATTATCCCATCCACACCTAGCCGCGCTTGCGTGGGCGCGCAATCTGCTTTAGCGCATCTGCCATGGAACAAAGCTCTACAGTTTTCGAAATGGTGATCTTTGCTGGCGCAGTACTAACTGCGTTGGGGATTATTGGCATTGTCATGTTTATCGTCAAAGTTCGCGCCGCTCAAAAAGAGCAACTGGAAGACGAGGCTTTGAAGGCAAGGCTCGGCGCGCTTATGCCGCTGAACTTGGGGTCTTTTCTGGTTTCTGCAATTGGCCTCATGATGGTTGTGATGGGCGTCATCCTCGGTTGAGCACCCACCACTTCGTACACTCAGACAGGTGATGGCGCAGTTTTCTCGCCGCGATCGAAAGCCTCCCAGCCTTCACCTCCGAATACATCAACACCAAGCTGGCTCAGCACGTGTGGAAAATCGACCATTACGTAGTTGTCGACAATCTTACCCTCGACTACTTTCCAGAAATCCATATAGCGGATCTCAATGCGTTTGCCGGTTGGCTCAACACCCATAAATTTGCCAGAATGCGTGGCCTCCTGACGGCCAAAGGCCGAGGCCCATTCCCCCATGTAAAGACGCGCTTCATCAATGCAGACCTTATCCGAGAACGCCGCTTGAAAAGGCTTTTGCCAGTTGTCCTGAAACGCGCGCAGGCCTTCTTTGGTGCCACAGCCGGTATTGCCCATCCAACGGAACCCTTCAGAGAAAAACTCGCCGATATCCAGGATGCGGTGATCGTTTAATCCATCGACCATGCCTTCGATTACCGCGCGGGTACTTTCGGTTTTGGACATATCTGTATCTTTGGTGAGCACAGCTTGCTCGGGACGGCTGCCTTTCATGTCAAGCTCCTTTTGGTTGGGTATGGACATGGCGAAAAATGTAACGCAATGCTTCGCAGATAGCTGATTTTACACATAAAACAACCGGAGACCGCAGATGACTTATGCCACCATGAAAGCCCGAGCAACCGCGCTTTTGGATGCGCTAGTCGCAGGCGCGCCGGTTGAAAGTGCGTATCACGACAACTCCGTATGGCGCGGCGTTCACCCGTTTAACGAACGCACGGGTCACGCACAGATCGCGGATGTGTGGAACACTTTGCGCACCGCCATACCGGACATGGAGCGCCGCAACCAAATGGTACTTGGTGGGCCTAACCTGCCAGATGCGCGCGTCCAAACTGAACGGTCCGCCGATTTGGTCGCCTGCAGTGGTGTTCTGCAGGGTACCATGCGCGGCGATCTGTTGAGCATTCCCGCTACCCATGGAACAGTCAGCATCAGGTTTTGCGAAGCCCATGAACTACGCGATGATAAAATCGTTCAATCATGGGTGATGTTCGATCTGCTGGACCTGATGCGCCAAGCTCAATGCTGGCCGCTTCCCCAATCACTCGGCGCTGAGGCGCAATGGCAGCCTCCCGCAACCGGAGATGGCGTGCGGTTGAGCACCTCAACGACCGACAGTAGCGCAATGGATACGGTACTCAAAATGCACGGTGCTCTGGGAAATTTTGACGGCAAATCACTCGATAGCATGAACCATGGCCACTACTGGACCGATACGTTTATGTGGTACGGACCCGCTGGCATTGGCAGCACCCGTGGGCTTGACGGCTTTCGCGCCCACCATCAAATTCCGTTCCTGCGCGCCTATAATGACCGTGAAGGTGCCGGACACTACATTCGGATCAGTGACGGGCCCTACGCCGTGACCGGAGGATGGCCATCGGTACGCGGCACGCACACCGGCGAATGGCTCGGCATGGCCCCAACGGGCCGCATGATTGAAATGCGTGTGATGGATTTCTACCGCCTTGAAGGCGACAAGATTGCCGAAAACTGGGTTCCGATGGATGTCATTCACATTGCGCTTCAAATGGGCGTAGATCTATTTGCGCGGGCCCGTCACATGACAGGGCAACCTGATTTGACGTTGTAAGCGCTCCCAATCACAGCCCCACTCACCCCTTCCTTCATTTCGCGTAGACCTCTGCGCGTTTCCAACTTAAGAATTACTTATGGATTTACGCGTTCTCACCCCCGACTTTGCCGTGGCACCCCAGATTGAGCCACAAGACCTTCATGCAGTGGCTGAGGCAGGCTACAAAACAGTTATCTGTAACCGGCCAGACGCAGAAAACCCCGCCTCTCTGCATGTTGAGGAAATGCAAAAAGCGGCAGACGCAGCAGGACTGATGCTGCTGTTGAACCAATTCGCTAGCCCAATGCTCTCGATGGAACACGTGACCAAACAAGCTGAATTGCTGCAATCGGCTGAAGGCCCTGTCTTTGCCTATTGTGCAAGTGGGACGCGCTCAACCATGGTTTGGTGCCTCGCCATGGCAGGTCAGCTGCCGACGGATGACATTATCGAGGCTGCTGCGCGCGGTGGCTATCAAATGGAAGGCCTGCGCTCGCAAATTGAGGCGCTCGCCAAGGCTTAGTAACTACTTCAGCAAACGGCTGATCCTGATCTGGTTGGCGTTAAAAGTAACACAACTACCCATCGCAAATCCCCCACTGCGTTCATTCTGGTAGCGGTGGAAAGTCTGGCATCTCGCCATCACCCAGCGGCGGCATATCTGGCATGTCTAGCGGCAGCAAGCTTTCTGCGTCAAAAGCATCCGGTGATCCCGCCATCTCAGCATGTGGCATAGGTGCGGCGGCATCCGTTGGCTCAAGAAGATCATCAGACAGAGGTGCGCCATTCTCGGGTAAAGACAGCCCAACATCAGGCAAATCTTCAACAGTAGTGAACCCTTCAAGCGCACCCGGAAAGCCGGGGCCTGGTGTCTCTAAGGGTGTATCAAAACTGCTTGGCAACTCAGGCATTCCGCCCATCGCCGTTTGCTCAGAGGACAAACCAGCAAGCCCTGTCCCACCGTGCCCACCACCGCCATGTAGTGGCTCCATCTGCTCAGTCGTGGTGTCGTGGCCAAGACGCACAGCCTTTGACCCATTGATCATGCCCAACATCCCGCGAGCAACAACGCGGCCCTCTGCCTCAAGGAGCATTTGCCTTGGTGCATTGCGCGGAATATTAACACAGTCGCCAACCTTTAAATCGCGCAAGGCGCTGTAAGGCATGGTGACACGGTGCAAACGGCCCTTAGCGAAACCCGCCCATCGCCCAAAATATCACGCGGGCTGCGCGCATCATCCAGTGCGATGATCGGCGCTTCAACAGGTGGCTCAACCGCTACCGGAAATGCAAAAATGATATCGCCGGGTTTCGCGCCCAGATTAAAATCGACCGTCATGCGGATGATATGGAAATCACCACTTTCAAGTGCTAACGGAACAAGCCGTTTCTCAGCAAAGACGGCACCGATATCAAAAGGTGCTGCGCCGCCAAATACCTCAGGTTGCTCGGCAAGAGCGTTCAAAATTTCTTGGGTAAACGGTTGTGCCAATCGCGCGTCCGTACGTGTAGCTGCCCGCTCAGGCGCGGCGGTCGGCGACACTTTTCCCGTAAGTTGCACTTCGACAAGTGCAGCAATTGCGCCCACGAAAATGCACATCAACCCACGCTGCGCACCTGCCCCCTCAAGAATCCGCATCATCAGGCCGTCTTCAAGCGTGTCCAGCAAGCTTTCAAGCGGCAGCACATCAAACCGCATGTTCGATGTGGCCACATCAACATCGTGACAGCCCTGCCCCACGCGAGACACCAAAAGGCGCAGGGCGCGTTCTTGCAGCCCTGTGGTATCAACCTTGCTCAGGTTCGGTTTGATTTTGCGCCGCAATGCAGGCTGCGGTGACGGCGTGCTCATGCCATTTGGTCCTTACTGCGCCCGTTTCGGCAGTTTAGACCACAGCGCAGTTACCAAATCGTTGACGCGGCTGTTTGATTGCGAAGTATGACGTCTTACTGCCCTTAAGGTAGCGATTTCGCCAACGTGACCCGAAACGCAGCCCCGTCTTGGCCCGGAAGATACTCAATCGTCCCGCCAAGTTTGCCGACGATCTCGCGACAAATCGCAAGCCCGAGCCCTGCACCACCCGCACGTGCGTGATCCGTCAAGCGTGAGAATTTCTCAAAGATAACAGCTTGTTGCGCAACACCGATCCCGCTTCCGTTGTCGATGAAATCAACCTGAACAGACGGACCCAAATCTGCGACCTTGATGCGTAATTCTGGCTTGGGCGCATCACAGTATTTTTGCGCGTTCGTGATAAGGTTGATGAAGACCTGCGCTAGGCGATCAGGGTCAGTGGCCAGCATGATCGCCTCGTTCGCGCAGTTGCGTTTGATGTGCATTTGCGAGCCTGAATTCACACAAGCGTCGATGGCGCGGTTGATCAGATGTTCAAGGCGCGCGTTCTCGATATTGAGGCTAACCTGACCATTTTCCAACACGGCCAAATCCAGCAAATCATCCAAAAGTCGCGTCAGGCGGCGCGCCTCATCGTGGATAATGTCGGCGTAACGGGTCCGTTCTGCGCCGTTCACGTCCCCCTCGCGCAAGATCTCGGAGAACGCGCGAATGGAGGTCATGGGCGTGCGTAATTCATGGCTGATCTGGCTCAAAAACGCATCTTTTTGCACCGACAACGCAGTCAGCTTTTCGTTCGCGTTGCGCAGCTGACGGGCGGTGCGTTCCAACTCAGCCGATTTCACCTCAAGCTGATTGGAGTATTCCAACATTTGAGCCGTCTCATCGGCCACGGCCATGAGCTCTTCCACAGAAACCGAGGAGCCGCCCGTAATCTGCCCCATCATCGCGTGGGCCGTCGCCGCACCAACCGAGCCCGCCAAACGGCGTTCAAGCACTGTGATGAAGTCTGGCGTGATGTCGGGCAAATATCCTTCTTTACCCTGTTTTCGCGCCACTTGTGTAAAGAGCCGTTGCGCATCACGCCCCCCAATGATGCGCTGCGCCATCACAAGCAGATCTTCCGCCTCAATCGCGGCACCGCGCCAGCCACCCGTTTCTTCAGCAAGATCGAACACATTCACAAAAGTCGTGGCCTGCAAGCGCTCAACAGGATTGGGAAAACTACAGATCGAGGCGATAATGAAGGCAGACGCGTTCAGCAGCATCGTCCAGAAGACCGAATGCACAATCGGATCAAGGCGCGTCACACCAAACAGCGCATACGGGCGCAGCCACTCAACACCGAAAAGCCCATCGCGCACGATGCTAGAATACACGTTCGTATCCGCAAACAGTGTAGGCAACAGCAGCGTATACATCCAAATGCTGAACCCCACGATCAACCCAAGGGCCGCACCTGTGCGCGTGCCGCCGCGCCAAAACAGCCCACCGATCAACGCAGGCAACACCTGTGCAACCCCTACAAACGAGATGAGGCCGATGGACGACAGCGCCACAGTGCCGCCAGAAACCGCGTAATAAATATAGCCCAGCAACAGAACCGCCACGATCGACAGCCTACGCGACACCAGCACCACCGCCCGCACATCGCCCGACACCGTGGCCCCGATGTTTTGCGCACGCAGATATAGCGGCATGACCATGTTGTTCGACACCATCGTGGCAAGCGCCAGCGCGGCCACAATCACCATGGACGTAGCCGATGAGAACCCACCCAAGAACGCCAAAAGCGCCAGCCCATCTGCCCCTTGGGTCAGCGGAATGGTCAACACGAATAGGTCAGGATTGGACCCTTCGGGTAGCAGCTCCAGCCCGACAACCGCGATAGGCACCACGAAAAGGCTCATCGCCGCGAGGTAGAGAGGGAAAGCCCAACTTGCGATACTCAAATTATTCTCATCTTCGTTCTCAACCACAAGCACCTGAAACATACGCGGCAAACAAATGAACGCTGCTGCTGACAAAAACGTCAGGCCAATCCATCGGGAGTTATCCACATTAAATTGAGCAATTTCAGATGCATCTATCCGGTTTTTAATGTCAGCGGCCCCGTCTGCCACGCCCCAGACAACGAATATGCCCACAGCGATCAGCGCGAACAATTTTACAACCGCCTCAACAGCAATGGCCGTGACCACCCCGTGGTGGCGTTCGTTTACGTCCAAATTGCGCGTCCCGAATAAAATCGCAAATAGCGCAAGGCCGATGGCCACCCAAATCCCCGTTGTTTTGGCCACATCAAGCGGGCCAAGAGGCGTGTTGCTGGCGAATGCGGCAACCGAAAGGGACACGGATTGAAGTTGCAGCGCGATGTAGGGTGTGGTTCCAATCACCGCGAGCACAGTCACGATTGCCCCAACCAAGTTAGACTTACCATACCGCGAGGACAGCAAGTCAGCGATGGACGTGATCCGTTGAGCCTTGCCGATCTGGACCAGCTTGCGCAACAGCCACCACCAGCCAACCAACACTAGGGTCGGTCCAAGATAGATGGTCAAGAACTCAAGACCCGAGCGCGCCGCAAATCCAACAGCGCCGTAAAATGTCCAAGCGGTACAATACACAGAGAGCGACAGCGTATAAACCCAAGGGGACCGCGCCCACCCGCTGTGCCCGCGTGCGGCCCGATCTTCGGCGACGAAAGCCACAATGAACAAAAGGACCACATAGCCGAGCGATGCAAGGATCAGCAGGTTAAAGCTCATCCCAAGGGGCCCTCAGCGATTGGTTTTTCGGCCTCGCGGGGCGTATTTGGTGTCCTGTTGAATAGCGCCACAAGAAGGACCGACATCCCGATTAGGGCAAACCAGCTAAAGAAAATGAAAAGCCCCAAACTTGAGGTTTGCGCAGGTTGCTCAGGCGTGCCCAACAGCAACGGCATGAAAAACAGAACAACACCCGCTATTGGCAGCAGCTTAATGGCATCCCCGATACGTCGGCGACGATAGGTGTCGCGCTGCAAAAAGACCGTTTTGGGCAAGCCAGCCATGGGTTACTGCGCGATCAACGTGTTAAGGGCGTCACGAACATCGCGGTTTGCGAAGGGCTTTGTCATAAACCGGTTCGCCCCTGTCTCAATCGCCATATCGCGGTCTTTTTGTTGTCCGCGCGCGGTCAACATCAAAACAGGTACAGTGTTTTGACCCGCGCGAAGTTCTCGCAGAATATCAAAACCAGATTTGTTGGGAAGCATAACATCAAGCACCACCACATTGGGCGCGATATCGGTGATTGCGCCAAGCGCTGTCGCACCGTCCGAGTGAGTTACAACGCGCCAATCATCGCGCTCCAGCACAAACCGCAACGCCTCCATAATGTTGGGCTCGTCCTCCACCAACAGGACGGTCTTCGTCTCACTCATTCATGTTTCCTCCCCGGAACCGCTGCCAACGCATCTTGATTTGTGCATTTGTCCAGCTTGATCAGTTGTACCCATCCACGCGCTGTTGTCAAAAGGCACTTATGGTATCGGCCAATACAGACGGCTCGCGGCGGACTGCGCATTCCGAGACCGAACAAATCCGGCAACTGGGACCAACTTTTTCCGCCTCCGAGGGCGGCGCCGTTGTGTCTGCGGCAATCAACATGGTCGCTTCATAGATGGCAGGTCGGTCAAAATCACCCATAACAACGGGCGTGGAGACCGCAAAAGCGCGCATCGCAGGCCGCGATGCCCCTACCTGCTGAACAACTGCGCGCAGGGGTTGCATTGGCTGGTTCAGCGCACGAAACATGGGCCAAAGCGCACAAGGCGCCCCGACACGCGGCACGTCAAAGCCCGCGACTGGCTTGCGGTAAATCAACGTGCCAGATGCATCACAAATTACCAACCCCATTGGGAATGGCGCTTTGTCTTCAGGGATATGGGCCAAACGACGCAAGACGACTTCAAGAGGCATTTGCAACCGCACCGCCAAGCGTACGGGGTTCAGCTGCGTCTGCCCTGCGTCACCGCCAAGGTCAGCATCAAGCGCCTTGAGCAAAGTAGACATAGGCAGAAGGCCCGCGTCTTGCTGATAGCGCTGCAAAACCACGCGCAAAAGGCCAGCCGCTTGCGGGCTACACAAGTTCGCCTCATCAATCAGTGACGTCACAACACCTTGCGGTGCGGCACCGCCCTCAAGCGCCTCAAAGCTAAAGCCACGA
Source organism: Thalassobium sp. (assembly GCA_024640765.1). Taxonomy (GTDB): domain Bacteria; phylum Pseudomonadota; class Alphaproteobacteria; order Rhodobacterales; family Rhodobacteraceae; genus Nereida. The sequence goes on from JAHEEK010000020.1 coordinate 11,714, forward strand.
TCCTCAAGAACGCGATCAACTTCCTCTTGGGGCGAGCCAAGAGTTGCAGAAGCATCCGCCGCCCCATCCAGATAGTTGGCCAAAGACTGCGCACTTTCCGCAAGCCGGCGGCTGTCGTTGAAAATGTTGCGCTCAAATCTTTTGCGCCACTCAGGGTCAAGCTCGTCCTCTTTAGCCAAGATTGAGCTGGACGAACGGATCGACGTCACTGTGGTGATCACGTCATGCAGCGAAGTCGACAAAAACGGATCATGGGCAAGCCGGTCCGAAAGCGTATCAACGATGTGATTAAGCGCGCGGATTTTCTGGTGCTGCTGTGCAATCAGGTCCGCCCATGTCGGAAACCGGCCCGCAATTTCTTCAAGCTGTTCAGTATCAAGAGACACGCCCAACTGCGCCGCCTCTGCCGACGCCGCAGCACCTTGAAGCGCGGCCACTTTACTGGCCTCCGCCCCGTCAGTCAGGGCCGTAACCTCAACAGACAAGGCGCGCGCAAGCTCTGTCAGCAATTTGCCCGCGATTCTGCGCCTGTTGTGCTCGATCAAGTTAAGGTACGAGGCGCTGATCCCGATAGACTTGGCCAAATCACCTTGCCTCAGCCCCAAACTCATCCGCCGTTCACGGATGCGGCTCCCTGTCAGCGACCTCATATTCATAATTAATATCCAGACATTCCAATGGCTTTCTGCAGGTGCGAGAAAATCAATTTACAGTATACACAAGCATATTGTGATTTTCTTTACAAATAAATCGTTTTGTTACGCACATTTGTTGTATTCTTAACAAAGCCGCCTAAGCTGGCCGCAGCACATAAGTGCATGGTGTTGCCGGTCGTGGAGGAAACGAGCGGCAATTACCAACAAAACTTAAGGGAGGACTTAAATGTCTAATTCTAACCTGACACGCCGTGGCGTGATCAAGACCGGCGCAGTTGCCGGCGCAGGTCTGGCTCTGCCAACATACCTGAACGCTGCTGGCCACTCTGGTTTCACGAACGCGCCAACAGGCAGCACAGTGACACTTGGCTTCAACGTACCACAGACCGGCGCATATGCCGACGAGGGTGCTGACGAGCTGCGTGCTTTTGAACTAGCTGTTGAGCACCTTAACGGTGGCGGCGACGGCGGTATGATGAACACATTCAGCTCTAAAGTGCTCGAAGGTAACGGCATCTTGGGCAAGAAGGTCGAGTACGTCACAGGCGACACACAGACCAAGCCTGATGCGGCACGTGCTTCTGCACGCTCGATGATCGAAAAAGACGGTGCTGTGATGATTTCTGGCGGCTCTTCTTCAGGTGTTGCCGTTGCAGTCCAAGCACTCTGCCAAGAAGCTGGCATTATCTTTATGGCGGGTTTGACACACTCAAATGACACCACTGGTAAAGACAAGAAAGCCAATGGTTTCCGTCACTTCTTCAATTCATACATGTCCGGCGCGGCGCTTGCGCCAGTGCTTGCCAGTAACTACGGCACTGATCGTAAGGCATATCACCTGACTGCGGATTACAACTGGGGCTACACCACAGAAGAGGCAGTCCGGACATCAACTGAAGCAATGGGCTGGGAAACTGTTGCCGCTGTGAAAACACCACTGGCACAGACTGACTTCTCTTCATACGTTGCTCCGGTTCTTAACTCTGGCGCCGACGTTTTGGTTCTGAACCACTACGGCGGAAACATGGTTAACTCTTTGACGTCTGCTGTTCAGTTCGGTCTGCGTGCTGCGCAAGCAAACGGCAAGAACTTCGAAATCGTTGTGCCGCTCTACTCACGCCTGATGGCGAAGGGTGCGGGTAAAAACGTTGCCGGCATCTTTGGCTCAACAAACTGGCACTGGTCACTGACCGACGAGGGCTCAAAAGCATTCGTTAAGTCATTCGGCACAAAATACGGCTTCCCACCAAGCCAGGCTGCGCACACATGCTACGTGCAAACCCTGCTGTATGCGGATGCGGTTGCGCGCGCTGGCTCATTCAACCCATGTGCTGTAGGCGAAGCACTCGAAGGATTTGAGTTCGACGGCATGGGCAACGGCAAGACGCTATACCGCGCTGAAGACCACCAGTGCCTCAAAGACGTTCTTGTTGTTAAGGGTAAAGAGAACCCAGAAAACGAGTTCGACTTGCTGGAAATCGTAGAAGTGACACCTGTAGGTCAAGTGACTTACGACCCGTCAATCTTCGGCGGCGAGCTGGGTTCATGTAACCCAGGCGCATAAGCCTTAGACCTTCGTCCTGTCCGCCACACACCGGCGGACAGGACACCTAAAACCTAACAATACATGACTAAAACAGGCACGTATTGCCTGTAATCTGGGAACCTCAAGGGGGGCCAAATGGACCAGTTTATCCTGCAAATCCTGAACGGACTGGACAAGGGCAGCGCATATGCGTTGATTGCTCTTGGCTTGACGCTCATTTTTGGCACCTTGGGTGTCGTGAACTTCGCTCACGGGGCATTGTTCATGATGGGCGCGTTTTGCGCTGTGACCTTGAGCCGCCTGCTCACGCTGAGCCGTACAATTGTCGACGAAACACGCACAGACTTTTTGGGCAACCCACTCAAAGTCGAGGTGCCATATATTCACGACATTTTCGGCGAAAGTTTAGGTGCATCGATTATCGACTGGGCTGTCCCTCTCTCGATCTTGTTCGCGATCCCAATCATGATCGGAATTGGTGTGATCATGGAGCGTGGCTTGATCAAGCATTTCTATAACCGCCCCCATGCAGACCAAATTCTCGTGACTTTCGGCTTGGCGATCGTGGTTCAAGAAATTATTAAATACTACTTTGGCGCAAACCAGATCCCAACACCCGCTCCCGAGGCGTTTACTGGCTCATTTGATTTCGGTACAATTCTGGGGTTTGAAGCCAACAAAATCATCTACCCTTATTGGCGGATTATCTATTTCTTATTCTCTATGGTGTTAGTTGGTTGCGTGTTCGCCTTCTTGCAGTTCACAACATTCGGTATGGTTGTGCGGGCAGGTATGGCTGACCGGGAGACTGTAGGGCTTTTGGGCATTAACATCGACCGCCGCTTTACCATCATGTTCGGTGTTGCCGCCGCCGTCGCGGGCCTTGCGGGCGTCATGTACACGCCGATCAACCCGCCAAACTACCACATGGGCATGGACTTCCTCGTGATCTCCTTCGTCGTGGTTGTTGTTGGCGGCATGGGTAGCTTGCCTGGCGCAGTCTTGGCTGGGTTCTTGCTCGGCATCCTAGAGAGCTTTGCCTCTCTGCAAGCCGTGATTGAGGCGGTACCTGGTATCAACCAGATCATCATCTACCTCGTCGCCATTGTAATTCTATTGACACGTCCCCGTGGCCTTATGGGTCGCAAAGGCGTGATGGAGGACTAATCCCATGTTCGGAATAGCCAAAAAAGACGCTAACCTTTTATTGATCGTTGCAGGCCTCGTTATGTTTGCTCCGTTTATTTTGAACCCCTTCCCCGCTGACAGCGCGATGGCACAGTTTAACGCGGGCTATCCTGATCTGATGCAGCGTTTTCTAATTTTTGGCATCTTTGCCATTGGCTTCAATATCTTGTTTGGTCTGACCGGATACCTGTCATTCGGTCATGCGGCATTCCTCGGCGTGGGCAGCTATGCTGGTGTTTGGATGATGAAACTTCTGACAATTAATGTGATCCCAGCCATTTTGGTTTCGACTCTTGTAGCAGGTGTCTTCTCAGTCGCGATTGGCTACATCAGCTTACGACGCTCTGGCATCTATTTCTCCATTCTGACGCTAGCGTTTGCACAAATGTCATTTGCTCTAGCTGCTTCAGTTTTGCAGGGGGTGACTGGAGGTGAAACAGGCCTTCAAACAGCGCTCAACGATCCGCGTATCCTTGACGGTGCTTCCTCTGGCGGCAACATCCCCTCACCTGCAATTTTCGGCATGCAGATGCGCGACAGTGCGGAATTGGTATTGGGTGGTTGGACCTTCACGTTCAACGTCGGCTACTATTTGTGCGCCGTCGTTATGATCTTGGCGTTCTACACTGCGATCCGTATCTTCCGCTCGCCTTTCGGCCTGATGCTGCGTGCTATCAAATCCAACCAACAGCGCCTGAACTACACAGGCCTAAACACACGGCCCTATATGTTGGCATGCTTTGTCATCTCGGGTATGTACGCTGGCCTTGCTGGCGGTCTGATGGTTTCAATGGACCCCCTTGCAGGCGCCGAGCGTATGCAATGGACCGCTTCTGGTGAGGTTGTTTTGATGACGATCCTTGGCGGCGCAGGCACATTGATTGGACCGGTTCTGGGCGCGGGTATGATCAAATACTTCGAAAACATTTTCTCCAAAATCAACGGAACCGTGCTGCACCAGTGGTTTGCCTTTATGCCTGATGGCCTCGAAGATGTGATCGTTGCAATGATATACCCGTTTATCGGTAAAGGCTGGCACCTAACACTTGGTATCGTGTTCATGCTTGTCGTTATCTTCCTGCCCGGTGGTTTGGTCGAAGGCGGACAGCGCGTCGGTGCAATGTTCAAACGCAAAACGAAGGCCGATGACAAATCATCCGCCGACGTCGAACCCGCAGAATAAGGAGCCTGAATTATGGGTATTCTAGAAGTCAAAGGGGTCAACAAACGTTTCGGCGGTCTGCAAGCCCTTGGTGATGTTAACCTCAGCATAGCTGAGAACAGCGTCCACGCAATCATCGGTCCAAACGGTGCTGGTAAATCCACCCTCCTAAACTGTCTGATCGGTAAACTGATCCCCGACACAGGGTCGGTCACTTTCGAAGGGCAGTCGGTCTTGGGCCGCACACCTTACGAAATCTGTCAAATGGGCATTAGCCGTGTGTTCCAGACACCTGAAATCTTTACAGATTTGAGCGTTATGGAAAACATGTTGATCCCCTGCTTTGCCAAACGTGACGGTGCATTTGCGATGAACGCCATCGGTTCTGTAACCTCACAGGCCGAAGTTCAGGACAAAGCGATGCAAATGCTTGAGGACATGAACTTGGCGGATAAACGTCACATGCTGACGGGCTCCATGTCGCGCGGTGATAAACGCCGCCTCGAGATCGCGATGTGTTTGTCTCAAGATCCACGTCTGCTGCTACTCGATGAGCCAACAGCTGGCATGGCACGTGCAGATACAAACAACACAATCGACCTGCTTAAGCAGATCAAGGATGAGCGCGACATCACAATTGCGATCATCGAACACGATATGCACGTTGTTTTCTCACTGGCAGAACGGATTACCGTTTTGGCACAAGGCACACCGTTGGTCGAAGACACGCCCGAAAACATTAAGGGCCACCCGAAAGTGC
>JAHEEK010000001.1:0-103871 GCA_024640765.1 Thalassobium sp.
CGCGCGTGAGCGGGCAAATGTCCGCGCTTTTAGATAGAGGTTGTTTTCAAAGAACCGGCCCCACGATAGGCTGAACCGCGAGACAGTCTCAACCATGACAATCTGATCTCCTGCTGCGATTGGCGGCATGTCTTCTTTCAAAACGTTGATGCCGTCATGGCTGTAACTGCTAAGATCGGGGCCGCGGGCCTGTAAACACGCGGTTTTGTAGGGCTTGTCGATTTTGCCAGTCGGAACCACCATGGTGATGCTGATCGAGGTCCCTTGCGCCGCAGGCGTCATATACTTTGCGGTTTGTTTCATGCTGGTCATAAATGTCGGGGTAATGGTGCCCAGTTCGCGGCTGATCACATCTGCCACAACGTAGCTTGCCGTCGTGTTTTGCGCGTTTGTCCGGAATGCCTCAAAGAACGTAGCCATTGCCATAAAGCTCCAAAACAACAGCGGAAAAACCAGCACGGTTTCAATGGCAAGCGTGCCTCCTGTGTCATCGCGGAAGGCTCTGATGCGGGGGTTGAAGAGGCTCAACGAAGGCGGATGGAAACGGCGCATCACGCGGGCTCCGTCACATAAGAAGTGATGGCAACAAGACGGTATTCACCTGTTTCGGTTGTGGGCAGATACGGGTTTAAGCCGATGGTTGGCAGCAAAGGTGGCTGCAGCATGCAAACCCGCAGGAACATTAATTCATTCTGTCCGCCTGGTGAAAATGGTCCGGCTGGGTTCACGGCACTTGGTTTATCATGGCATTGTGGCGCGTTCAGGGTCACGCCCACGCGCGGGTCGCGGCGTACCATTTCAAGCTTAAGACTATTTGAGCAATTGTTTAGGAAGGTTGCCTCGGCACACATGACATCCCGCAAATCTTGATAGGATAGGATAGGATAGGATAGGAGGGGGGTGCAATCGTGTTGAGGCGCACGTGGCGCACTGTTCGGTCAAGCGCCATTTCCAACATTGCTTGACGTGCTTGCATCACACCAAGTTCAACGCCCATGAACAAAATCCAGTAGAACAAAGGATAAAGGATCACGAACTCAATGGAAGACACGCCGTCTTCGTCGCGCCAAAATTGGATGATGCGGCTAAATGCGCGGCGGCCCAGCATCTACTGCACCAAGCGCAATTGGTTGATGTGGTTTGCGATGGCTGCGAAAGCGGTGCTGATCTCGCGTCCTGAAACGTCAAAGTAATAGGCATCTCTTTCCGTTGCGCAGTCACGCATCGGGCCTTCGCCAGTATTTACTTCAAAACCGATCGCGTAAATCAAGATGCCTTTCGCGCGGGCTGCGGCACAGATTTCGGACAAGTTTGTATTCGCTTGCCACCAATTCGTTTGGGTAATCATGGAGGCTTTTAGCTTGTCCTCCATAGGATCTTCGCGGGTGCTCCACCCGTAGTAGCTGTGGTAGTACTGTTCAGCTTCGTCCCAGAAAAACTCTGCCATGTAATCCACGTGGAAATCATCAAGCAGATCGACCCAGTCCATCTGCGCGATGCCGTCCCATGGGATTTCGCTGGTGCTGTACCATTGATCATCCCAAGACGTGTTGGGATCGCCGGGGCGGTGCCAGCGGTTGGACCAGCTGTTGCCGGGAACGTAGATCAGATATTTATCATACCATTCCATATTGCGGTTCACGCTCCATCGATCGTGACGCTTACCTTCATGTGTGGACCAGTTTTTGAAGCGCCACACAGGCGCTGGGCTGTTTTTGAAGTTGATGTAAGGATACTGGTTTTCTGTGGTTTGCCCGTATTGGGTGGTATTCACACCGTCGGTCATCAGAACGATTGCTTTGAGAGTTTCATCCTGTGGGTTCGCACTTACGGATGGCACCCAGTAGTTTGCGGGTCTGTCGTTGACCCGTGAAGGCACAGGAATTGTGGTGTCATCCGCAAGTGTTTTCACGGCGGGTTGAATTGCCGGATCAAGCAGAGCCACGCCCCATTTCATCCCTACATCAATTGCTGTGTTGCCGCTTGCTGTTAAGGTGTCGATATGCGGGTCCAGCTGTGATTTTTCCGTACGGTGCACCATGATGTGTGGGCGCGAGTTTGCGGCAAGCGCGTATCAAAGCGGTCTTCCTGACACTCGAACTGAAGATAATTGGGAAAGCGTGTACTGCTTCTGCCATATGCGAAATGCGCTTTGCGGGTCAGCTTTTGGCTGGATGTTATAGCGGTTGATTTGAAGTCGTTTGGCGTGAATTCAATGCAGCTGCTGAACTGCTGTTCGCTTTGGACTGACGTTAGCCCAGGGGGATTGGTGATCGGGTTTTGCACGGAAACTGTGCCGCCATTTGCATTGAGTTGATCCAGCAGATCCTCGCCCACGTGAACAGTGTGATAGTAAGGTGCGATAGAAACTGACGTAATGGCCGAGTCGTCATCGGGATCGTTTTTCACCACCGCGGTGAAGAATTCTTTGGCCGCTTTGCGCAGCTCGAATATTTTGGTCTCACCAGATGTAGACGGGTTCCCCATGGAACCTGACACGTCCACCACAAGAAAAATTTCAATATCGGTGATCCGCTCTTCCGCAGCACCTGAAACGGGCAGGTCCATGTAGTCGACACCAACCCAATGCATGAAAAGCGTTGGCACGCGGATTGATGCTTCGGCTTCAACGCGGCGGTATCCGATGCCTTCAACTGATGCGACGTCCACAGCGATATCTGCATCCGGTTCCGCCACACCGCAGCTTTCATACTGTGCGCCGTTGCGGGTGTGGTTCACGTGGACATTAGCAAAGCCCGCTGAGCGAAATTGCCCCTCCATGATGTCACAAGCTTCGAGCGTTTGCTGCAAATCAGCCGCCGACAGAGTTGCGCCATCAATTGTAAACTGAATGCGTGCGCGGCGTTCTTCAGCCATTATAATGTCGACGGCCAGGCCGCCAATCATAATCATCGCCATCAAAATATAGAGTGTGAAGATGATCAAAGCACCGCTTTCGTCGCGCGCAAAAGTACGACATTTGCGCAGCCCAAGCGCATTTTTGAAAAGGCGGTGCACTCTCATGGTTACTCACAACGCTAAAATCGCGGCACACGAATCTACGCGGTACGGCCGGTTACGAAGTGTTCATGCAGAAAGATTTGGTTTCAATTATGGCAAAATGATGTGCCGCAGATGTGCTTTTGCCTAAATTGTGATGAAGCTCATACCCGATAAGTTTTCAAACCGCCTAAATAATGGGCAAATTAACTTGCGTATAACCGCATCTGTGCCACGGTGAAGACGATGCGATTTAGGGAACTGTAAAGATGTCTAACCAAGCTGAGCCAAGCTTTCGCGAGAGTGTCGATCTAATGTTTAACCGTGCGGTGGGATTGATGGATCTGTCCCCAGGGTTGGAAGAGAAAATCAGGGTATGTAACGCAACTTATACAGTTCGTTTCGGTGTGTGTTTGCGCGGTGAAATCAAGACGTTCACTGGATATCGCAGCGTCCATTCCGAGCATATGGAGCCGGTAAAGGGCGGCATTCGTTTTTCGTTGGGCGTAAACCAAGACGAGGTCGAAGCGCTTGCCGCGTTGATGACGTATAAATGCGCGTTGGTTGAGGCACCTTTTGGGGGGCTCAAAGGGCGGGCTATGTGTTGATCCGCGCGCCTATGATGCCCATGAAATGGAGGCTGTTATCCGCCGTTTCGCATATGAGTTAATCAAGCGTGATCTGATAAATCCGTCCCAGAACGTGCCCGCGCCAGACATGGGCACGGGCGAGCGTGAAATGGCGTGGATCGCAGATCAATACGCGCGCATGAATACAACTGATATCAATGCCAAAGCCTGCGTGACAGGCAAGCCAACCCACGCCGGCGGCATTGCTGGCCGTGTCGAGGCCACGGGACGTGGTGTGCAATATGCGCTGCGCGAGTTTTTCCGCGATGAGCGGGGTATGAAAGCCGCAGGGCTCAGTGGATCACTGAAAGGTAAAAAGGTCATTGTGCAGGGGCTGGGCAACGTCGGCTACCACGCGGCCAAGTTTTTGGCCGAGGAAGACGGTGCGTTGATCGTCGGTGTCATTGAGCGTGACGGTGCTATCGTTGACACAAATGGAATTGACGTTGAGGCCCTTCGTACTTGCGTGGCGGAGACCGGAGGCGTGGCGCAGTTTGAAGCAGGTGAGTACATCAAAAACGGTGCTGAAGTGCTTGAGCGGGACTGCGATATTCTTATTCCAGCGGCCTTGGAAGGTGTGATTAACAAATCCAACGCCGAGCGCGTGCAGGCGCCACTTATTATTGAGGCCGCTAACGGTCCGGTGACGGCGGGTGCAAATGATATCCTTGCGGCTAAAGGCTGTGTGATTATTCCCGACATGTATGCAAACGCGGGCGGTGTGACAGTGTCGTATTTTGAATGGGTTAAAAACCTGTCGCATATCCGCTTTGGGCGGATGCAGCGCCGCCAAGAGGAATCCCGTCACCAATTGATTGTGGATGAGTTGGAGCGCCTGAGCGCCGATAGCGGTGTCGGCTGGCAGCTTAGTCCGGACTTCAAAGAGCGGTATTTGCGCGGTGCGGATGAGTTGGAATTGGTGCGTTCGGGGTTGGATGACACAATGCGGATTGCTTATCAGGCGATGCGTGACGTCTGGCACGGCCGCGATGATGTGCCTGATCTGCGCACCGCTGCATATCTGGTTTCCATCAATAAATTGGCACAGTCTTACCGCGCTAAGGGCCATTAGGAATTCACCTTAGGTGGTGTAGACTCTGCGCGCGCGACAGCGGATATTGCGCACATGAGTCTGCCGCCCGGTTTCCTTGATGAATTACGCAGCCGCCTGTCGATCTCCGACGTGGTGGGGCGCAAAGTTATGTGGGACGCGCGCAAGTCGAACCAAGGCAAGGGTGACATGTGGGCGCCATGCCCGTTTCATCATGAAAAAACGGCCAGTTTTCACGTCGATGACCGAAAAGGATATTACTACTGCTTTGGTTGTCAGGCGAAAGGCGACGCACTTTCGTTTGTGAAAGAAACCGAGAACGTCAGCTTTATGGAAGCGGTGGAAATTTTGGCGGGTGAGGCGGGCATGCAAATGCCTGCGCGCGATCCAAAGGCGGCTGAAAAGCTGGACCGTGCCAGCAAACTTGCCGAGGTAATGGAGCAAGCGGTGCAATATTTCCGGTTGCAACTGCGTACATCGACGGCCGTTGAGGCCCGCAGGTATTTGCAGGGACGTGGTCTGTCAGAGGCAGCGCTTGAGCGTTGGGAGATCGGTTTTGCACCTGATGCGTGGCAGGGACTTTGGGATCATCTCGTTGGCAAAAACGTACCTGAAGATCTGATTTTGGGTGCTGGCTTGGCCAAACCCAGCCAAAAAGGTGGCAAGCCATATGATACATTCCGAGGTCGGATCATGTTCCCGATCCGTGACGCACGGGGGCGCGCGATTGCTTTGGGGGGGCGCGCGATGGACCCCAACGACAACGCAAAATACCTCAACTCTCCAGAGACGGAACTTTTTGATAAAGGCCGCAGTCTTTATAACCACAAGCCAGCTCGCGAGGCTGCAGGCAAGGGCCAGCAACTGATCGTGGCCGAAGGCTACATGGATGTTATTGCGCTGAGTGAGGCAGGGTTTGCCGCGTCTGTTGCCCCCCTCGGGACGGCCGTTACAGAAAATCAACTGGCGCTTTTGTGGCGGATCACCGATGAGCCGATTATTGCCCTTGATGGTGATACGGCCGGTTTGCGAGCGGCGATGCGCTTGGTTGATCTGGCGCTTCCATTGCTGCAATCGGGCAAGTCGCTGCGCTTTGCAATCATGCCAGAGGGCCAAGACCCTGATGATTTGATCCGTGCTTCAGGGGCTTCGGCGGTTCAAAATGTGATCGACGGTGCTATCCCGATGGTCCAGCTGCTATGGCGGCGTGAAACTGAGGGGCGCAATTTTGACAGCCCCGAGCGTAAAGCGGCGTTAGACAAGGCGCTGCGTCAGAAAATTATGCTGATTACTGACCCAAGCATTCGCAGCCACTATGGTCAGGCCATTAAGGATCTGCGGTGGGATTTGTTCCGCCCTCAAGCAAAAGCGCGCCCGTCCGGTGGCTTTGTGCCGCGCGGTGGTAAGCGGAGTAGCGGTTGGAAAGCGCCTGCCGAAGGTGCGATGCCAACGACGCAATCAAGCTTTTTGGTGAGTTCTGAACGGGCCGCTGAGGGGCATTTGCGCGAAGCAGTGGTATTGGCAACTTTGCTGAAAAATCCAGCCGTTTTGCCCGAATTCGAAGACGCGCTTGAGCGGCTTGAGTGCCGTGATCCGGATCACCGCCGTATTCAGGGGGCTCTGCTGCGCCATATTGAGGCCGATACTGATATGCTGATCGAGAGCGTTGAGCATGAGATCGGTGCGGCGCTTTTGGAAAAACTATTTGCGCATAAGCACGTGGCGATCGCACCGCCCGTGCGCCGTCCCGGAAACATCGATCTGGCGTCCATGTGCGTGAACGATGCCCTCGCAAAACTTACGGCACAGCGTGGTCATGAAGTTGAAGTACGCGAAGTTTCCCAAGACCTTGATCGAAATGATGGCGAACCCGTTGATGAAAACCTGACGTGGCGTTTGCGCGAGGCTGCGGAAGGTCTGCAAGGGGGCGGTGGCGGTGATGACGCGGATGACACAGCTGATTTTGACGTGGCCGATAACGGCGCCAAACTAAGCCGTGATGAACGTGATGCATTTGCAGCACTTCTGGGCAGCATCGGTAAGGCTGAAAATAGTAATTAACGAAGGCTTATCCTCTTACAATTAGGGTTTCCAATGCCCATGTCTCAGGGGATGTGGTTAAGTTCACACCGACCCATGGTCGAATCAGTCAAAATGTAAGATGATTCGGATATGGGCTGATTCGTTTTCCTGATTCGCGTGCGCGTGGATTACGGCAGCCTAAAGTTACATCGCGCGGCCTTCACGCCGCATCGCCTCCGCCGCAAAGGACTTTGCTCATGGCCAAAGACACCGACGACCGCAAAAACGAAGATCAGGAAAACGCGCATAACTTGGACATGTCCCAAGCCGCCGTAAAGAAAATGATCTCCGAGGCGCGTGAACGGGGCTACATTACGTATGAGCAACTTAACCAAGTTTTGCCCCCAGAGCAGGTAAGCTCCGAGCAAATCGAAGACGTGATGTCGATGCTATCGGAAATGGGCATCAACATTATTGAAGACGACGAGGCCGAAGAAGACGCCAAAGGCTCTACAGCCGTCGTGACCAAAGATGGTGCACGTGAAGTTGCTCTTGCTGGTGCTGAAAAAGAAAAGCTGGATCGCACCGATGATCCCGTCCGCATGTACCTGCGCGAAATGGGCAGCGTTGAGCTGTTGTCCCGGGAGGGCGAAATCGCGATTGCGAAACGTATCGAGGCCGGCCGCAACACGATGATTTTGGGCCTTTGCGAAAGCCCTCTTACATTCCAAGCGATCACTATTTGGCGTGACGAATTGTTGAGCGAAGACATTTTGCTTCGCGATGTGATCGATTTGGAAACGACATTTGGCGACCAGCTGGCAGAGGACGAGGAAGAAGCTGTTGTGCCGACGCCTGGAGCCGAGCCCAAGCAAGAGGACGCTGCGCAAGAATTGGATGCCGACGGTACCCCGATCCAGTCTGATGATGACGATGATGAAGACGAGATGGCGAACCTGTCTCTTGCGGCGATGGAAGCTGCGCTTAAGCCGCGTGTTCTGGAAGCGCTCGAAATCATTGCGCATAACTACGGCAAGTTGAGCGAGATGCAGGATCTTCGGATGTCTGCCACGTTGAACGAAGACAGCTCCTTCAGCGAGAAAGCTGAAAAGAAATATCAAAAACTGCGCTCTGAAATTGTTGCCCAAGTGAACGAGCTTCACTTGCACAACAACCGTATTGAGGCGCTGATCGACCAGCTTTACGGCATCAACCGCCGTATCATGTCCATTGACAGTGCGATGGTGAAACTTGCAGACCAAGCGCGTATTAACCGCCGTGATTTCGTTGATGCGTACCGTGGTCGCGAGCTTGATCCAAACTGGCTGACTGACATGGGTGATAAACCCGGCCGAGGCTGGCAGGCGCTGATTGAGCGCTCAACCGACAAGATCGAAGAGTTGCGTTCTGACATGGCGCAAGTTGGCCAATACGTTGGTCTGGATATCTCTGAATTCCGCCGCATCGTACAACAGGTGCAAAAAGGCGAGAAGGAAGCCCGTCAGGCCAAGAAAGAAATGGTCGAGGCAAACCTTCGTCTCGTTATTTCGATTGCCAAAAAGTATACCAACCGTGGTCTGCAATTCCTCGACTTGATCCAAGAGGGTAACATCGGCCTGATGAAGGCGGTTGATAAGTTCGAATATCGCCGTGGTTATAAATTCTCGACCTACGCCACATGGTGGATCCGTCAGGCGATCACGCGCTCGATTGCGGATCAGGCGCGTACAATCCGTATTCCTGTGCACATGATTGAGACGATCAACAAGCTAGTACGCACGGGCCGTCAGATGCTTCATGAAATTGGTCGTGAGCCGACACCGGAAGAATTGGCAGAAAAACTTCAAATGCCGCTCGAAAAAGTGCGTAAAGTGATGAAAATCGCCAAAGAGCCGATCAGTCTTGAAACGCCCATCGGGGATGAGGAAGACAGCCAGCTTGGTGACTTCATCGAAGACAAAAACGCGATCTTGCCGCTCGACAGTGCTATTCAGGAGAACCTGAAGGAAACGACAACACGGGTTCTGTCATCGCTTACGCCGCGTGAAGAACGTGTTTTGCGTATGCGTTTCGGGATCGGCATGAACACAGACCACACCCTTGAAGAGGTTGGCCAGCAGTTTTCGGTCACCCGTGAACGCATTCGTCAGATTGAGGCTAAAGCGTTGCGCAAGCTGAAGCATCCGTCGCGTTCACGCAAGTTGCGGTCTTTCTTGGATCAATAAACTACCCTGCTGAACTCTGGTTTTGCGGATATATTTACAAAACGGCGCCTCTTGTAGGCGCCGTTTTTGCATCTGACGGCACGGTTTGCCCCCAGATGTTGTTTGTGAATTTTTCTTCTACACAAATCTAGATTGCTGTCCTATAGTCTGTGGATAAGTAGGGCGCAGACCCTATCGAGGCAGTAATCAACGAGAAGGGGCATAGCCTATGCGCTGTCCATTTTGCGGTAACGTAGACACACAAGTGAAAGATTCCCGTCCCGCTGAGGACCACGTGGCCATTCGCCGCCGGCGTTTCTGTCCCGCGTGTGGTGGTCGTTTTACGACTTATGAACGTGTTCAGTTGCGTGACTTGGTTGTCATCAAATCTAACGGACGCCGTGAAGATTTTGACCGCGACAAGCTGGAACGCTCAGTTCGGATTTCTCTGCAAAAACGGCCTGTCGAGCCTGAGCGCGTAGACCAGATGATCTCTGGAATAGTGCGCCGATTGGAAAGCATGGGCGAGACTGACATCAACTCCAAGCAGATCGGTGAGATCGTGATGGAGGCTTTGGCCCGTATCGACACCGTTGGATACGTGCGATTTGCCAGCGTGTACAAAAACTTCCAAGCAGCTGATGATTTTGATAAATTTGTCAGTGAACTTCGCCCGGACGTGTCGCCGGAAAACGATTGATCAACAAAGCCTTAGCATCCGTGGATGAGCAATACATGCGCCACGCGCTTGCCCTCGGGCGGCGCGGGCAGGGGCGTGTGTGGCCAAATCCAGCGGTCGGCTGTGTCATCGTTAAGGACGGCGTTATTGTGGGGCGTGGCTGGACCCAAGACGGTGGCCGCCCGCACGCCGAGCCGATCGCGTTAGCGCAGGCAGGACGTCTGGCACGTGGTGCGACGGCCTATGTGACGCTCGAGCCTTGCGCGCATCATGGTAAGACACCGCCCTGTGCAAATGCGCTTATTGAGGCGGGGGTGTCTCGGGTCGTTTGTGCGATTGAGGATGAAGACAACCGTGTTTCAGGGCGCGGGTTTCAAGCGCTCCGCGATGCAGGGATTACGGTAGATATCGGCGTGCTCTGGTCAGAGGCCGCTGAAGATCATCGCGGGTTTTTCAAAGTTGCGCGTGAAGGTCTGCCTTTGGTGACACTCAAGATGGCAACATCTTTTGATGGAAAAATTGCCACATCAACCGGAGACAGCCAGTGGATCACTGGAGCACATGCGCGGCGCGCTGTTCATATGATGCGCGCCCGACATGATGCAGTGATGGTTGGCGCGGGGACTGTGCGGGCCGATAACCCTTCGCTTAATGTACGGGGCCTTGGCGTTTCACATCAGCCGGTCCGTGTTGTCATCAGTGAGACTCTTCAGGGTATGGCGCGTAGCGATGTGCAAAACGGCGGTTGGTTTGTTCACCCGAATACAGCGGATGTGAGTGCGCTGTCGTCAAATGCGCGATCTGTCCCTTATCAAGGCAATCTGACCGACGCGCTGCGG
The DNA here is from genome assembly GCA_024640765.1 of Thalassobium sp. GTDB lineage: Bacteria > Pseudomonadota > Alphaproteobacteria > Rhodobacterales > Rhodobacteraceae > Nereida. Next base: position 10,425 of record JAHEEK010000001.1, read on the forward strand.
GCGCTTGCAGCGCAGGGGCTTACGCGTGTTTTTTGTGAAGGGGGCGGCGGACTTGCCGCGTCTTTATTGAGCGAAAACCTTGTGGATGATCTGGTCTGTATGACGGCTGGTGTTGTTATCGGAGGTGACGGATTGGGCGCCATTGCACCATTTGGGCAGCGTGTTTTGGCAGATGCCCCGCGTTGGACGCTTGTTGAGTGTCGTTCAATTGGCGGTGACGTGTTGCACCGTTGGCGCCGCGCTTAACGCCATAGATGTGCGTAAGTTGAAAGCGCGCCTTGTGCTTTGGCCAACAGACGCAAACCAAGCCCACTGTAATTGCCTTTGGACACGGCTAAACGGTCAACCGCAACTTCGGGGGCAGGGGTAACCTGTCTCAGGATCGTAATAGCGCGGGTAGTCGATCAAAGTTGCATGTGTGAATTGATCAAGGCTTGGGCGTGGGGTGCGGCGGTCAGGGGTGTCTGCGATATCAGTTGTCAGACCCCATCCTGCATAAAACGGCGCGCCTAAGCAGGTGACAGGCACACCGCGTAAAAGCGCCTCAAACCCAAGTGTTGAGGTCATCGTCCAAACACTATCGACGCGGGCCAGCAGGTCCGCGCAGGATCGTGGGTGGAGTAGCCGGAATTATTGGCGAAAATGTGACCTGCATTATGATTGAGGCGATGTGCGAAAAGGTATCACTTGAATGGGCGGCAAAGCCCTTGTCCGGATGGGTGCGCCGTTATAGGTGGTTTGCAACACAAAATTCGGGACAAGATTTATGTTCACTGGCATTATCACAGACGTTGGTCATATCGCGCAACTGGAACAGCGCGGTGATTTGCGGGCGCGCATTTCAACGCGTTACGATATGAGCAGCGTCGAGATGGGTGCATCAATTGCCTGTGACGGTGTTTGCCTCACTGTGGTTGGCAAAGGTCTAGCCGAAGGCGATCAGCTTGGGTGGTTTGATGTGGACGTGTCGGCAGAGACCGTTAGCAAGACCAATCTTGATACATGGTCCGCAGCGCGGCGCATCAATCTGGAGCGTGCATTGAAAGTGGGCGATGAGTTGGGCGGACATATCGTCTCCGGTCACGTCGACGGCTTGGCCAAGATTGTCGCCATGCATGATGAGGGCGATAGCACTCGGGTCACGCTTGAAGCGCCACAGGCACTTGCAAAGTTCATCGCGCCCAAAGGCTCGGTTACGCTTAATGGCACGTCTTTGACCGTAAATGATGTTGAGGGCACTGCCTTCGGGATCAACTTTATTCCGCACACAAAAAGCGTCACCACATGGGGTGATGCAGCTGTTGGTGATGCGGTGAACCTCGAAATTGATACAATGGCCCGCTATGTGGCCCGATTGCAGGAGTGGGCGTAATGAGCGCTGAAAGCATGTTTGAAAAGCCCGGTCCTGTTGAGGAAAACCTCTCTGATATGATCAGCCCCATTGAAGACATCATTGATGATGCGCGTAATGGTCGGATGTTTATTCTGGTGGATCACGAAGACCGTGAGAACGAGGGTGATCTTGTTATCCCCGCGCAAATGGCCACGCCTGATGCGATTAACTTTATGGCGACCCACGGACGCGGCTTGATTTGTTTGACGCTTCCATCTGACCGGATTGATGCGCTTGGCCTGCCATTGATGGCTACGCAGAATTCATCGCGCCATGAGACTGCCTTTACCGTGTCGATTGAAGCGCGCGAAGGCGTTACGACCGGTATTTCTGCGGCGGACCGTGCGCGCACAGTTGCTGTGGCGATTGATAGCAAAGCAACCTCAGCGGATATCGCAACACCAGGTCATGTTTTCCCACTGCGCGCACGAGACGGCGGTGTGCTGGTACGTGCGGGGCACACTGAGGCGGCTGTTGATGTATCACGGCTTGCGGGTTTGAACCCTTCCGGCGTGATCTGTGAGATCATGAACGACGATGGCACCATGTCGCGTTTGCCGGACCTTGTTGGTTTTGCGCAGCTGCACGGGCTGAAGATCGGGACGATTTCTGATCTGATTAAATACCGCCGCCGCCATGACAATTTGGTGCGCGTGCGCAGCACAGACACGATCCAGTCCGAGTTTGGCGGCGAATGGGATATGCGCGTCTACACCGACGAGACCCAAGGCGCAGAGCATATCGTTTTGATCAAAGGCGACATTTCGGGCGATGAGCCTGTGCTTGTACGTATGCATGCCATGGATCCGATGCTTGATGTGATTGGCACAGGCGGTACGGGCCGTGCTGCGGAATTTGGCGATGCGATGAAGCTGATCGCGGACCACGGGCGCGGTGCGCTGGTGCTGCTGCGTGATCTTACAATGAAGATCGTGCGGGATGATGAGGTCAGCCCGCAGACGCTTCGCCAATACGGTTTGGGCGCGCAAATTTTGTCGTCTTTGAACCTGTCGAAAATTATCCTTCTGACCAATTCACCTGCGCCAAAAGTTGTTGGGCTGGACGCGTATGGTCTGGAGATTGTGGACACGATGAAAATTTCGGAGATCGGATAATGGCTGGCGTTTCTCACTACATCATGGATACACCACGCTTCGAGGACGCTCCGAAAATTCTGATCGTGCGGTCTCCGTATTATAAAGACATCGCTGATAATTTAGTCGCCGGTGCTTTTGCCGAGCTTGAGGCAGCTGGTGCCACCTATGAAGTGATCGATGTACCCGGTGCGCTTGAAATACCCACAGCAATTGGCATCGCTGAGCGTATGTCTAATTTTGATGGCTATGTGGCACTTGGCTGCGTGGTGCGCGGCGAGACAACCCACTATGAAACAGTTTGCAACGACAGCAGCCGTGCACTGCAATTACTGGGCCTTCAGGGGCTTTGTATCGGTAACGGTATCCTGACTGTAGAGAACCGAAAACAGGCCGAAGTACGTGCGGATCCTGCAGACCAAAACAAAGGTGGCGGGGCCGCTGCGGCAGCCTTGCACTTGATCGCTATCGCTCGTAAGTGGGGCCGCGCGGATAAGGGCGTTGGATTTACCAGCGACATCCTGATTGCAGGCGGTACACACAAAGCATGACTGAACTTTCGAATAACCAAAAACGCAAAATGAAATCAGCGGCGCGGCTTTATGCAGTGCAAGCGTTGTTTCAGATGGAACACTCGTCGCAATCAGTCGACGTTGTTATGCGTGAGTTTGAAGACCATCGTTTTGGCGCGACCTATGAGGGACGTGAAATGATGGAAGGCGATATCGACGTATTCCGCATGCTGGCCCAAGACGCGGTTGAGCATCAGCGGCCCATCGACCAAATGACCGACCGTGCTTTGGTCGCAAAGTGGCCCATCGCACGCATTGACCCCACTATTCGCGCGCTTTTCCGCGCGGCCGGTGCGGAGTTGCTGGGTAAAGTGACGCCGCCACGCGTTGTCATTAAAGAATTCGTTGACGTTGCTGGTGCGTTTTTCCCTGAGGGCGATGAAACGCATTTTGTGAACGGTGTGCTTGATCATATGGCGCGCGAAGTTCAGCCCGACGCATTCTGATCTGATTTCCGAAAACTACTGTTGGCCCAAACGCTGAACCTAAAGCGGCGTGTCGTTACCCGCGGGTTTGCCACGGGAGCACATTGGCTGCACGCATTGCTAGGTTGGGACGTGGAAAATCGGTGGCGGGCCCGCAGCGACCGTTGGACGATTATTCCCGAGGACCTGTATATACAGGTGGGCGCCAGATAACGCGGCCAGGACCGTGACAGAGCCAGCTCCCTCGGATTTGCTTAAGGCCACTGGAATGTATCGACCAGCTTACGTGAAGAGCAGCACCCGCCACCGCATCACCTATGGCGCTTGGTAACGTCTGACAAGAGCATTTTCAGGTTTGTTTGAGTTTCCCTTGCTTTTTGTTTCTGTTTTGTTCACTCTTTGCTTATGCAACATAATCTAACGCTACCTTTGCGCGCGGGCGATGTTCTGGCCCGTGGCGTGTGCCGGCATCTGTTGAGCCATAACTTTGTTTCTGTCACAGAACTTGTGCCGACGCGTGGACTGCGCGTTGATGTGATGGCACTTGGGCCTAAGGGAGAGATTTGGATTATTGAGTGCAAATGTAGGCGCGAAGATTTTACCTCAGATCAAAAATGGCAGGGCTATCTTGAGTGGTGCGATCGATATTTTTGGGCGGTGGACGAGGCGTTCCCAACTGATCTTTTGCCAGATGAAACAGGTCTCATCATCGCAGATGGGTATGATGCAGAGATCATTCGTATGCCGGATGAGGTTCGGTTGGCCGGTGCGCGGCGTAAAGCGATGTTGCAAAAATTTGCCCGCCATGCAGCACTGCGTGCTCACGCGGCGCGCGATCCCGCCGCAACGCAATAACACTTTCAGAAGCTCGTAAGCTGTCGCAGATGCCTTAGCCGATAACTTTGGCTGCCGCCGCAATTTCTTCTGCAATTTCGAGAGCTTCTTCAGGGGTGAAATCCATTGGGATTTCAACGCCATTGGCCTCAACAAAAATACGCACCATGCCTTGATCGGTTGGGCCGATTTGCAAGTTGGCTTCGATATCGCGCTCGCTATTGATCCCCATGGGTGCATCCTTTGCTATGACTGTCATGGCAATTACAGGGCAGCGCGCATCAAGACAAGGGGCTGTGGGCGTGGTCGGTTTTCCTTCACAGGCGATTCGTTTCTTGTTAGGATTTCGAATGTATTTGTCCGTGTAAGAGACATTCAATGAGTGCGAGAGTAACGATGCCCCTACGGCCTATAATGAACCTAACTCAGAACCCGTATGTGGGGATTTTGGAACGTCTCGTTTATGCCGCGTCCTGCAAAATTCGGGTGCGTTCATGACTGTCTACGCAGAGCATTTGATTGCGCAGCATGAGTTGAATTTTGGTAAGGTTTTCTCCCAGCAATACGTGCTGAGTAAAGAGGCCAGTTTTGCGGTGACTAGCTTTGCGCCTCACACCCTACAAAATGACGGGGTTCTTCACGTCGGGCGGGGCTTAGAAATGGCGCTGGCAACCGATGGGCGCGCAGGTATTTCTGTGGCCGTATTGGGACTTGCGGTGGACGCAAACGGATTTTTCATCGACACGCCGCATCTACAGTTGCTGCTGGATCGTGCAAAAAGCCCCGGCGCACTTGCTGATACGCTCGAGATGGCTGCGGGGCGCTATATCTTTGTGATTACCGCGCCTGATTTCAACCGCGTCTACCTTGATCCAAGTGCGATGATCCCTGCCGTTTATAATCGTGAAACGGGGCGTGTTGCGGCCACACTCTATCTGGCCATTGATGATGCGCCGGTTATTGAGCGTGAGTATTCGCTTGCGGAAAATGCGGGCTCGGGTGGCGGTGCGCGCTTGGCGTTCGGTTATACGCCCGATGCCCGCGTGCGCCGTGTCATGGCCAACCATTACTTTGATCTTGATGCGCAACAAACTGTTCGGCACTGGCCAAAAGCGGATTGCGACTGGCGTATGGAGGTGACCGAGCACGGGATACGCGAACGATTAGACCGCGTTGTGCAGCGCCATAAGCAAGTGATGAAGTCGCTCATATCACGGCAAAGCCCCAGTATTTTGCCCATTACAGGTGGTGCGGATTCACGTTTGTTGTTGGCTTTTGCGAAAGAGCTTTGGGGCGATATTGATCTGTTTTGTGTGCACGCGAACAATGCCAATACCCGCCGTGATAGTGGCATCGCGGCTCAGCTCGCTGATATCGCGGGCCTTGATTTGGTGCGCTACAATCTGCGCAAAGACAAATCGCTGCAAAAACGCCCCAAGTTGATCGGGCGGGTAGATATTTCAGAACGGATTGCAGAGGGCATGATCGGTGATCCCGAGCCGCAGGGACCTTTGAAATTACTCGAGCGGCTTGCACTGCCCGCTGGCGGGGTCCTCATTAGGGGGCAGGTGACGGACGTCAGCAAAGCGGTTTTGTGGCGACAGATTGGCATCAACGAATTCAAGCGGACACAAGGCACCGAACAATCCGCAAAGATTGGTGTTCAACTTTTGATGCTAAATGATCTGCCCATGACGTCGGACTCGTTTTATCTCGATCATTACGATGCATGGGTGCAGACAATTCCCACAGGTGCACTGTGCAGGGCGCTTGATTTGATGGGGTTGGAGCATTTCCGCTCACATGGCACTGGCCCGCTTTTCACCAGTTTTTATCATAACTTTTGTATGTCACCCAGTTGCGACCGGCTGATCATTGAAAACCTGTCGCAGATGCCGCCGCAACTTCAGGCGGATTTCTACGTAAATGACCTTTTGATGGAGGCGACTGCACCGGAATTGCGAGATGTTGAGTACACCCGCGCCATTGATAACGAGATACGCGTAAGGCGTGCGCCGCTTACTGATGCGATAGCGCAGATCAAAGGCCCTCAATAATCGCGCATTTGCAGACAAAAGAGGCTTGCAATGCCGGTCGTGCTTTCGTAAGTCGGGCCTGTTGCCGCCTTAGCTCAGCTGGTTAGAGCGCTGGTTTGTGGTACCAGAGGTCGGTGGTTCGAACCCACCAGGCGGTACCATCCTTGGTATCAACCCACATCGTTAGAAGTGATTGCCGTGCCGGTGCTAGATGGCCCTATTTTATGGGTATGCGTTTGATCATCTGACCGGTGGTTCGGTTATACACCAAAATTTCGTTTTCTTCGGTCACAATCGCAAAATATTCGGCTGTTTGGGTAAAGGCCGTAGCTGTAGCGCCATCCGGAAGTGTGATTGCGTCAGGGAACGTGACACGCGGGGCCTGTAAGCGCATGACAAGCAATGTAATGATCGTTATCAGTCCGACAATCATTGTGGCCGTCAATACGGTTACGAGCAATCTCAGGAACCTCAGGTTAGCGGGTTCTGGCACTTGATCCGGGGGATTTTGGTCCATGTCAGCCGTCACTTTTTCTATCGCGGAAGCCCCGCCGTCGCGCCTTGATAAGGCGTTGGCCCGCGATGTGCCAGTCACCGCGAACCTTTCACGCTCGCGGCTTGGCAAATTGATCGCACAAGGCGCGGTTGAGGTGGACGGGACTGTCGTCACAGACATTAAGGCACGCGCGGCCGAGGGGATGCAGATAAGCATCACTGTGCCCGAAGCTACCGAAAGCCATATGTTGCCAGAAGACATTCCGCTGAATGTGATTTTTGAAGATGATGATCTGATTGTGATCAACAAGCCTGCGGGCATGGTCGTACATCCCGCGCCGGGCACGCCGTCTGGCACGTTAGTAAATGCGTTGATGCACCACTGCGGGGAAAGCCTGTCCGGTGTGGGCGGTGAAAAGCGCCCCGGAATTGTCCACCGTATCGACAAAGACACATCGGGCATTTTGGTCGTTGCAAAATCTGATCAGGCGCACCATGGGCTTGCGGCGCAATTTGAAGCCCATACAGTTGAGCGGTATTACCGCGCCGTCTGTTACGGTGTGCCGGACGCGAATGATCCCCGCCTGCGCGGTATTCGCGGTACGTCCTTTGAGCCAGGTAATATCTTGAAGCTTAACACCCATCTTGCGCGCCACAAAACGGACAGACAGCGTCAAGCCGTGCTGTTTGACGGTGGTCGTCACGCTGTAACGCGCGCGCGGTTGGTCGAACGTTTTGGCCAGCCTGAGACCCTCGCGCTTATTGAATGTTGGCTCGAAACCGGTCGGACGCACCAAATCCGCGTGCACATGGCACATGCGGGTCATGGTCTGGTGGGGGATCCAACTTATGGTGGGCGGCGCAAACTGCCCCCCAAAGCGCTGAGTGCCGGTGCCCATGCGGCGGTGGCCGCGTTTAACCGACAGGCGTTGCATGCGGCCGTTTTGGGGTTTGAGCATCCTGTCAGTGGCGAAATGATGCGTTTTGAGGCCCCGCTTCCGGATGACATGGCAACGATGATCCAAGCGTTGCGGGGATAATATTCTATTCATGAGTTGGTAACAGTTTCGTGAGGATACCCTTGCGAGGGCGCATTTGCGCACCCATATCTATGCCAGCGCGGACGCTTCCGCTGACTTTGACCATGAGGGGCTTACAATGGCGAACTACACAACTCTGCCTGCACCCACGCCCGAGGGCGGGCTTAACCGTTACATGCAAGAAATCCGGAAGTTTCCGATGTTGGAGCCGGAAGAAGAATACATGCTTGCCAAGCGTTATTTAGACCATGACGACAGCGGTGCGGCCCATAAGCTTGTAACATCGCACCTGCGTTTGGCGGCAAAAATTGCCATGGGGTATCGTGGCTATGGGTTGCCGCAGGCGGAAGTCATTTCAGAGGCGAACGTAGGCCTGATGCAGGCTGTGAAGCGGTTTGATCCTGAAAAAGGGTTCCGCCTGGCGACATACGCGATGTGGTGGATCCGCGCGTCCATTCAGGAATACGTTCTGCGGTCATGGAGCCTTGTGAAGCTTGGTACGACATCCGCGCAAAAGAAACTTTTCTTCAACTTGCGCAAAGCCAAAAAGAAGATCGGTGCGCTTGAAGATGGCGATCTGCGTCCTGAAAATGTCGCACGCATCGCACAAGAACTCAGCGTGACGGAGGATGAAGTTGTGTCCATGAACCGCCGTTTGTCGGGTGGAGATGCATCGCTGAACGCGATGGTGTCAAATGACTGTGAAGGCGCGATGGAATGGCAAGACTGGCTTGAGGATGAAGATGCAACCCAAGCGGATGACTACGCCGAAAAGGACGAGTTGGATACGCGCCGCGCGCTTCTGAGCGAGGCGATGGTGGTGCTGAACGATCGCGAGAAAGATATCCTGACGCAGCGCCGTTTGGCCGAAAAGCCAGTCACGCTTGAAGATTTGAGCGGTCAGTATTCTGTCAGTCGTGAGCGGATCAGGCAGATTGAAGTGCGCGCGTTTGAGAAGCTGCAAAACAAAATGCGCGAACTTGCCGGTGCCAAAGGTTTGCTGGAAGAGGCGTGAGCCAGAGCAAAACGTATGATTTGAAACTAACTATCCTGTTGATTATCCCCGTCGATACCTCCGGCGGGGATATTTTTTAACAAAAGAAGCGTTTAGAATTTGTATTTTGTAAGCCAGTCAAGCGTGGGTGGTGTTGGACCATTAGGCTTATATTCTGCGCCAAGCGGGGCGGCGTAACCTAGTGACTTCAAATGCGCGAAGATATGTTCATAGGACAGCTCACCGCGATCCGGCGTGCTGCGGTCTGGCACAGAAGCGAACTGAATATGGCCAATGATGCTTTGCAGCTTTGTTAGACGGTTGGTGATATCACCTTCCATCAGTTGTACGTGATAGCAATCGAACATCAGTTTTAAATTTGGCGCACCTACATCAGTGATGATTTGCTGTGATTGGGATGTGGTCGACAGAAAGTATCCCGGTGCATCGTAGTGATTAAGCGGTTCAATTACGATCCCAATGCCATGCGGAGCAGCTTTTGCGCAGGCGTATGTCAGGTTTTCACAAAACACATCGTGCGCTTCTGCGCCTTGGGCAAACCCCGCCATTGCATGGATATTTGCAGTACCGGTGATACGTGCGTACTCAATCGCTTGGTCGATCGCCGCGCGCGCCTCAGTCATTCGGTTGGGCAGGGCGTTTAGACCATTTTCCCCCTTTGAAAGATCACCGCGGATAGTATTGAGGCCCAGCATGTTGAGCCCCGCGTGTGTCAGTGCCAGCGCAACATCTTCGGCGGGTGTGCCGTATGGCCAGTGGCATTCAACCGCATCAAAGCCGGCCACTTTGGCGGCGCGGATGGCATCCGTCAGGGGCAACTCGCTCCATAAAAAGCCAAGGTTGGCCGAAAACTTCACAAGGGCGTTCCGTTTGGCAGGTTTAGCCCCGCTTGGGCGGCGTAGACTTTTGCGACGGCTGCATCGTCTTCAAAACCCAAACCTGCTTCAACTGCTTTGGCGTATTGTGCAAGCGCAGTTTTGGTAATGGGGGCGTCAAAATCTGCCTGATCCGCAATATCCAGAACAATGCCGAGGTCCTTGGGCCAGATGTTGACCGATGAGCGCGGCGTGTAATCGCCGTCTGCAATATGAGGTGCGCGGTTTTCCAGCATCCAAGACGTGCCAGCACATTTTGAGATAACATCGATGAACGACGTAGGGCTAACACCTTGGGTCATGCCGAAGGTGATGGCTTCGGCCATGGCTGCAATATGGACGCCTGCCAACATCTGGTTCACGGCTTTCATGGCTGATCCCGCACCGGCTTCATCACCCAATGGAAAAACCGTTTCGGCGATGCTGTTAATGACGTCTTTCGCGCCCTCAAATGCATCTGCGCTGCCTGATGCCATAACGGAGAGCGCGCCATTTGCAGCTTTTGCTGCCCCACCCGAAATTGGCGCGTCCAAATAATGCAGGCCGAGCGTTTGAGCGTGCGCTTCCATGTCGCGCGCAAATTCTGGTGGCACAGTGGCGCAAGAAATGACGGTCGCACCTTTGCGCATTTGCGCGGCGATACCGTTTTGGCCGAACAGAACATCCTCTGTTTGCGCCGCGTTAAGAACAACCAACACTGCCACATCAATGTCAGCGTAATCGGGCAGGCTCGCCTGACCGCCTTCCGTGATGAATTTGGCTGTGGTGGCCTCAACGACGTCACGCCCCCACACGTTGTGACCACCGCGCAGGGCAGATTGCGCGATGCCGTATCCCATTGAGCCAAGGCCGATAACGGCAACATTTTTGGCGCTCATCTTAGGCGTCCTCCATGGCTTCAAGCTCGTCGATCATTGCGCTGATCATCGACAGGCCTTTGTCCCAAAACGCCGGATCGGATGCATCAAGGCCAAATGGGGCAAGCAATTCTTTGTGGTGCTTTGACCCGCCCGCGCGCAGCATATCGAAGTATTTGTCCTGAAACTCTGCGCCGCTTTCCTCAAAGACCGCATAAAGCGCGTTCACAAGGCCGTCGCCGAAGGCGTATGCATAGACGTAGAATGGCGAGTGAACGAAGTGCGGAATATAGGCCCAAAATGTCTCGTAGCCGTCTTGGAACTCAAACACGGGGCCAAGCGAGGCCGCTTGCACGGACATCCAAAGCACGTTGATGTCATCTGGCGTCAGTTCGCCTTCGGCGCGGGCAGCGTGTAGCTTGCATTCAAAGTCGTAGAACGCAATTTGGCGCACAACCGTGTTGATCATGTCTTCGACTTTGCCCGCCAGCAAGGTTTTGCGCTCGGCTTGGGTTTTCGCCGCGTCTAGCAATTTACGGAACGTGAGCATTTCGCCGAACACAGAGGCAGTCTCGGCTAGTGTAAGCGGGGTCGAGGACAGTAGCTCGCCTTGCTCTGCGGCAAGCACTTGGTGAACACCGTGCCCCAGCTCATGGGCGAGGGTCATGACATCGCGCGGTTTGCCAAGGTAGTTCAGCATCACATAGGGGTGCGCATCAGTAACCGTTGGGTGAGCAAAAGCACCGGGTGCCTTGCCTGGTTTCACAGCCGCATCAATCCAGCCTTTTGTAAAGAACGGCTCAGCCAGATCAGCCATACGCAGGTCAAAATCAGCGTAGGCTTCCATAACGGTCCGCTGTGCTGTTTCCCAGTTTACCGGTGTTGGATCATCTTGGGGCAGGGGCGCGTTTCGGTCCCATGTTTGCATTTTCTCAAGCCCAAGCCACTTGGCTTTCAAAGCATAGTAGCGGTGGCTCAACTTGGGGTAGGCGGCAACAACCGCATCGCGAAGGGCTTCCACCACTTCGGGTTCTACATGGTTTGACAGATGGCGTCCGGTTTGCGGCGTTTCCATCCCGCGCCATTTATCCTCGACCGATTTTCCTTTGGCCAATGTGTTGTGGATGCGCGCGAAGGTACGGATGTTTTTATCAAATACGCGGGCAAGTTCGCGGGAGGCTGCTTCGCGTTTCGCACCGTCTGAGTCCGTCAGCAGGTTCAACGCGCTTTCGATGTTGACGCTTTCGCCCTCTATTTCGAATTCCAAACCTGCTATGGTTTCATCAAACAAGCGGTTCCATGCGGCAGCGCCCACAACGGACTGATCGTGTAGAAACTTTTCCAACTCATCTGACAGCTGGTAGGGCTTCATCGCGCGCATGCGTTCAAAGACTGGTTTATAGCGCGCCAAGTCAGCGTTTTGTGCAAGCAAGCCCGCCAGATGCGCATCATCAAGGCGATTAAACTCAAGACCATAGAACACCAGCGGTGTGGTAAAGTTGGTGATGCTGTCTTGGCAGTTTGACATAAACTGCGCGCGCTCACCGTCTGTGGTGTTTTGGTAGTAGCGCAGTCCGGCGAACGACATGATGCGGCCTGCGATCATGTCGATTTTTTCATAGCGACGCACGGCATTTAGCAATTCATCTGCGCTTAAGCCAGCTAACTTGCCCTCATAACTTGCGGCGAAATCAGCGCATTCGGCTTCGAGCCAAGCCATGTCTTTGTGCAACTGATCCGCGTCAGAGCTTTCATAGAGATCAGACAAATCCCAATTGGGTAGGTCACCGAAATCGGTTTGGGTCGTTGGTGCATCAAGCATGTCGGTGTCCTTTTATGATTTGTTATGGCGAACTTATGGCCGCAGGGGGCGGGTTGAAAGAGCACGCAGATGGAATTTTGAAAAAAACAAAGTCTATCCGAATTGGCGCAGCATTTCTTGAAGGTCCTCAAGTGTGTTGATCTCGTCCAGCGGCTTGTCTTGGCGCCACCGCAGCATGCGCGGAAAGCGAAGCGCGATCCCCGATTTATGGCGCGGCGAGGCTTGGATGCCTTCAAAAGCGATCTCAAACACATGCTGCGGTGTGACTTGGCGCACAGGTCCAAAACGTTGCAATGTGTTCTTCTTGACCCATGACGTGATCTGTTTGAATTCCGCATCCGTCAGGCCTGAATAAGCTTTGGTGAAAGGCACTAATTCGTTGCCGCTTTTGACCGCAAATGTATAGTCCGTAAACAAGGTGGCGCGGCGCCCGTGACCTGCTTGGGCATAGATCATTACCGCATCAATTGTGAGCGGGTCGACTTTCCATTTCCACCAATCGCCTTTTTTGCGCCCTGCCAGATAAGGGCTTGAAAGACGTTTCAGCATTAACCCTTCTGCATTCACCTCTCGTGCGGTTTCGCGGGCCTCTGCCAGCGTATCCCAAGAAGTTGCAGGTACCTGTTTGGACAGTGCAATTGGCAAATCGGTTGGCAGATTTTCAATCAAGCTTGCGAGTAAATGCCGCCGCTCTGACAAAGGTTTTTCGCGGATATCAGTGCCGTGCCATTCAAGTAGATCATAGGCTTGCAGAATTACGGGGGCCTCGATCAGCATCTTTTTGGGCACCGTTTTGCGGCCAATCCGTTTTTGCAAAACATTGAACGACAAAGGCACGCCGTTTTGAAAAGCGAGGACTTCACCGTCGATAACGGTACCGTCGGGCAGAAAATCGCGCAGTTGTGCAAACTCTGGAAAGCGGTCTGTCATCAACTCTTCCCCGCGCGACCACAGCTGATGTGCACCGCCGCGCTTGATGAGTTGCCCTCGGATGCCGTCCCATTTAAGCTCTGCGCACCAATCACTTATGGGCCCAAGCTGATCTATGTCATCAACGCCGTGGGCCAAATAAAACGGGTAGGGTTTGGATAAATCCGCCTCAGGGTCGTCTTGCAGAACCAGTTGGTCAAATGTGATGCTGTCAGGTGTCCAACTGCCCATTAACTTATGGGTAAGGGCGGCTTCATCTTGGTCAGTGCATTGCGCAAGCGCGCGGGTCACCAGCTTTTGTGATACGCCAACCCGAAAATTGCCTGTCAGTAGTTTGTTGAACAAAAAGCGTTCAGTTGTGTTGAGCCGGTCCCACGCGTCCAGAATGATTTTCTTGCGTACAGCCTCTTGTAGGGGGGCGATTGATTGTACGGTTTTGATCCAATGGGTCAGCGGCTGATCGTCGTGTTGCCGTGCTGGGGGCAGGACGAGGGCGATGGTTTCCGCCAAGTCGCCCACGATCGGGTAGCATTCCTCAAAAAGCCAAGGGGGGATGCCGGCAAGCTCAGCGGCCCATTCCCGCAGCAGGGTTGTTGTGACTGCACGTTTGGGGCGACGCCCTGAAAACAGTGCGATGCACCAGAGTTTGTCGCTGTCTGAGGCGGTCTCGAAAAACGCGCGCAGGGCTGCCACTTTGCTTGTGGTTTTGGTGGTCTGGTCCAGCGTGGTGAAAAGCGTTGCGAAATCCTGCATTAGATTACTGCACCCGCGTCGTGAGTATCCCGTTGCGGGGCGTCGCTGTCATCTGCCTCATCGCCGCCGTAGTCTGTGCTGACGACATGGGCATCATAACCTTGATCGCGCAGCCACTTGGTGAACACGGAGGTATAGCCGTGTGTAACGAAAATGCGCTCGGCTCCTGTTTCGGCGATGGCGCTGTTCAGTTCGGTCCAATCGGCATGGTCAGATATGATGAAACCCCTTTCGGCGGCGCGGCGGCGCTTGACCCCGCGAAGGGCCATCCAGCCGCTTGCGAAGGCTTGCGATTGGGGGCCGAATTTCTTGGACCATGGGCCAAACGCGGAAGGGGGGCAGATGACCAGTGCGCTCGGGTATTTTTTAAGGTCTGTCTCAGCTGTGACGCGCACCGTGTCGAGTAGCTGCAATCCTTGGGCGCGCAGAATGTCGTTGGTGTTTTCGATTGAGGCATGGGTCAATATCGGCCCGATTGAGGCATCAACACAGGACATCAAACGCTGCGCTTTGCCTAACGCATAGGCCCCAAGAATTGACGCCTTGCCTTCCGCGCGGTTTGCGGCCCACCACGTATTGATCTGATCGGCCACCACTTGTTGTGGCTGCCATTTAAAGATGGGCAGCCCAAATGTGCTTTCAGTAATAAATGCATGGCAGCGTACAGGCTCAAAAGGTTCTGAAAAGCCGTCATTTGTTGTTTTGTAATCCCCCGAGGCAACCCAGACCTCGCCAGCCACTTCTACCCGTATCTGAGCAGATCCGGGTACGTGTCCAGCGGGATGAAAGCTGACTCTCGCGTCACCAATCTGTACGGTCTCTGCGTAATTCACTGTGTCAATCGACACATCCCCCAGCCTGTGTTGCATCACTGGAGCAGCGGCTTTGGTGGCCAGATAACTGCCCATGCCCCAGCGTGCGTGATCCGAGTGCCCATGAGTGATCAATGCGCGCTCAACACGGCCCCAAGGGTCAATATAAAAGTCGCCCGCCGGACAGTAGATGCCCTTATCGGTAAAAGTTAGCACGTTGCTCATGGCCTAAAGTGTAGTGCGGGTTGCGCAGGGTGCAATTTGTGTATTTGTCTGTCGGCAGATTTATCTCATTCAATGCGGAGAGCCGACACATGGGCATTGCAGATTTCAAACAAAGAATGGCGTCTGGCGCGCCTTTGGCGGGCACGTTCTTGAAAACCGCAAGCCACGAGTTGGTCGAGATTTTTGCGCGCTCAGAGTTGGATTTTATCTGTCTTGATGCAGAGCATGCACCGTTTGATCGCGCACGGATGGATGCCTGCATGGCCGTATCCCGCGCGTTGGATTTCCCAGTGTTGGTGCGTGTGGCTGACGGCAGTGCCAAAGAGATTTTACAAGCGCTTGATATGGGCGCAACGGGCATCGTTTGCCCCCATGTGGACAGTGTGCAAAAGGCGCAAGAGTTGGCGAAGAATTGTCACTTCGGCTTGGGTGGCCGCGGATTTGCCGGATCAACCCGCTGGGCAGGCTTTGCAACGCGGCCCATGCCCGAGGTATTGGCGCAGACAGATCAAACCGTTGTGATTGCCCAAATCGAAGAACCCGCCGGTGTGGAGGATATTGAAGGCATTGCCGCAGTTGAGGGCGTTGACGGTATCTTTATCGGTCCGGCAGATTTATCTGTGGGCTACGGCTATAACCACCAAACAAGTGATGAACTTTTTGCGGCGTTTGAACGTTGCGGCGCCGCTGCCAAAGCCAACGGCAAAACCTACATGAGCTGGGTCCCCAACGGTGCCAAGGCGAAAGAGTGGTCAAAATACGGGATGAGCATGTTCTTCATCGGGTCCGAGCATAGCTGGATGCTGCGGGGCGCAAACGCAGATGCGGCAGGCGTGCACGAAATTTAAGCGGCGCTATCTGTTGGCATCGAAGTGATCAGCGCAGGCCGCTAGGAAAGCGGTGCGCGTTGCTTCGACTTCCATCAAAACTTCATGCTCGCCCTCTGCGTATTCAATCAGTGTTCCATTAGGCCAATTGGCCATGCGGTGATGGACGCGGGATGGGTCAACGATCTTTTCGGCGTCCCCAAGTCCGCAAATGGTTGGCACGGCGGGGCTGGGCATCCTTGATAAGGTGCGCATTTCGCGCAGTGCCTCGTTCACCCAAGCAAGTGTCGGGCCACCCAAAGCAATTTCGGGAATACCTGCGAGGTGGCTGCGCATATACGCGTACATCTCAGGGTCGCGGGTCAGCTTGTTTTCATCAAAGCTGTTGGCTGTCACGACAGGCTCAGCGCTGGTGCAGGGGGCAAGCATCGTGCGAAGGGGCGTGGGTTTCAGCAGGCTTGAGATAATCCAAGCAAAGGGACGCAAGTGCGTGGCAAGCTCAATCCCCCACATCGGCGCAGAGAACGCAGCCGCCTTTACATTGAGCCCGTTCATCAACGCGCGTAACCCGATGCAGCCCCCCATTGAGTGTCCGATCAAATAATAAGGTTTCGGCAGGTTCAGGTCTTCTACGGCTTGAAGAAACGCGCGAACATCGCGCTGATGGTCGGAGAATTTCTCGACGTGGCCTTTTAGCGGATCATCGATAAGGCGGTCTGCAAGACCTTGGCCGCGCCAGTCAACGCTTGCTACAGCATAACCGCGCGTAGCAAATGAAACTGCGGTCAGCCCATATTTTTCGATATACTCCGTACGCCCGGGAAACAGCAAAACTGTTCCTTGGTGGGCGCTTTCCGTGCCCCAATGGCCCACGCGAATGCGCACGCCATCATCTGTGTGGGTCCAAAACGCACCGCCGCCATATGGCCCCAGAGCCAAATCATTATGAAACGGTGCGCTTTTCATGTTGTTTAGCCCAATACGGACGACAGGGCCATTGCCTTGCCCATGTCCCCATCCACGCTTAGCTTGCCTGTCATGAAGGCAGCAGTGGGGTTTAGGGATCCGTCGAGGATGGATTTGAATGTGTCTGTATCTGCGGTCAGGGTCACATCTGCGTCGTCATCGGCGGCCCGTGCGCCATCGGCGTCGATGATGATCGCGCCTTCACCTTCGATCACAAATTTCGCGATACCTGCAAAGCCGTCTCCCCCCATTTTTTCGTTCAGGGCTGCTACTGCGATTTCGATTACGTCACTCATCTTGAGGCTCCTTAAGTCAAATATTGCCCCGAAAGACCGGTGATCGCAGGCAGGTTGCCAAGTTTGATCTAGCCAACGGGGTGCTGTGCGCTAAACTCAACTTCATGGGAGAGCATAGAAGACGCAACCACTTATCTGCTGTGACGTTAGGTTCATTTTTGGGCCTTCAACTCTTTGTCGCAAACATTGCAATGGCGGGGCCTGCAGCAGAAATTGTTGAGCGGCTCAAGAATGCCACACCTGACAGCTATGCCGTAATTGAACGCGAGTTGGAAAATGCGTGGTCGCGCTCAGGCTCTGCAAGCGCTGATCTGTTATTACAGCGGGGGCGCGACGCGATGGAGGCGGACGAGTTCAAAGTGGCAATTGGGCATCTGACTGCACTTGTTGATCATGCGCCAGAATTTGCAGAAGGGTGGAACGCGCGGGCAACTGCGTATTTCAACCTTGAAATGTATGGTCCCGCTCTTGATGACATCAGACAGGCACTTGTGCTGAACCCGAACCATTACAAAGCCATGAGCGGTTTTGGCATCATCCTTGAGCGCAGCGGCAATTTGCAGGCGGCGCTGGATGCTTTTCGCAAGGCGGCCTCTATACATCCAAACCGCGAGGACATAGCAACAGCCATAGAACGACTTGAGCGCGAAGTGGGCGGCCAGCAGGCCTGATGCGGCAGGTTCAAAGCAACATTTGAGGGGCAGGTCACGTGGCAATTACCGCCGTTCTAGGGCCAACAAACACTGGTAAAACGCACTACGCGATTGAGCGCATGTTGGCGCATCGCACGGGTGTGATTGGGCTGCCCCTGCGTCTTTTAGCGCGCGAGGTGTATGACGGGCTGGTTAAGCTGCGCGGTCCCAATGTTGTTGCATTGATCACGGGCGAAGAACGTATTATCCCCGATCGGGCTGTTTTTTGGGTGTGTACGGTTGAGGCTATGCCTGTGGGCATTGGTGCAGATTTTGTTGCCGTTGATGAGATACAGCTGTGCGCAGATCTGGACCGCGGGCATGTTTTCACCGATCGGTTGCTGCGCGCGCGAGGCACCCGTGAGACGCTTTTTATGGGCGCGGAGACAATGAAGCCGGCCATTGCCGCCTTGGTGCCAAAAGTGCAATTTCTCAAGCGCGAACGGTTTTCGGCGCTGACGTACACAGGCTCCAAAAAGTTCAGCCGTATGCAAAACCGAAGTGCGATTGTCGGTTTTTCGGTCGACAATGTCTATGCAATTGCAGAGGTGCTGCGCCGGCAAAAAGGCGGCGCAGCTGTGGTCATGGGGGCGCTCAGTCCGAGGACGCGCAACGCGCAAGTTGAGCTTTATCAAAACGGCGATGTTGATTTTCTGGTGGCCACAGACGCCATCGGGATGGGGCTGAACCTTGATGTGAAACATGTCGCCTTTTCTAGCCTGACCAAATTTGACGGCCGTCGCATGCGCCAACTTCAACCCAATGAGCTGGCACAAATTGCGGGACGGGCAGGGCGTTACCTTGATAATGGTACTTTTGGCGTGACTGGTGAGGCACCCGCCCTTCACGACGAGGTGGTCGAGATGATTACCGAGTCGCGTTTTCCGCCGGTGACCAAATTGCAGTGGCGTAATTCTGCGTTGCGATACGGCTCGATCAAATCGCTACTGGCGTCACTGCAGGACAAAACCAACAATGACTGGCTGACGCGTGTGCGTGACGCGGATGATCTGGTGGCGCTGAAGGCGCTGTCTGGTGAGGCGGAAGTGGTTGCGCGTGCAAGCGACGGCCCTTCGGTCAAGCTCTTGTGGGACGTTTGCTGCATTCCTGACTTTCGCGGCATAAGTAACGCCGAACACGCCCATATGTTGTTGCAGATTTACACCTTTTTGCATCAATCGGGCAAAATACCCGCAGATTGGATGACTAGACAGGTTAATCGCCTCGACCGAGTGGAAGGTGACATTGACACCGTGTCGAAACGTCTGGCTTACATTCGCACGTGGACGTATGTGGCCCAACGTAAAGGTTGGCTTGATGATAACGACCATTGGCGCGGGGAAACCCGTGTTGTAGAAGACCGCCTGTCAGATGCTCTGCACGAGCGTTTGACCCAAAGATTTGTGGATCGCCGCACCAGTGTTTTGTTGCGGCGGCTCAAGCAGAAGGAGGCCCTTGTGGCTGATATTAACGACACCGGTGAAGTCACCGTAGAGGGCCAGTTCGTGGGCCGTATTGAAGCATTCCGTTTCCAGCAGGACACAAGTGCTACCCCCGACGAGGCAAAGACCCTTCGCCAAGCAGCGCTCGCTGTTTTGGCCCCTGAATTCTATCTGCGCGCAGATCGTTTTTATAATGCCCCTGACACCGAGATTGATTTTACCGAACAAGGTGGATTGATGTGGGGCAGCAGTGCCGTTGGCAAGTTGGTCGCAGGAAGCGATCCGCTGAAGCCCGTTGTGAAGGCATTCGTTGATGAAGAGGCCGGTCCAGATGTGGCCGCCAAAGTTCAGCGCCGCTTGCAACACTTTATCGATCGCAAGATCGCGACGCTTTTTGAACCGCTGACTAACTTGCAGGGCGATGACGCGCTGAACGGTTTGGCGAAAGGCTTTGCGTTCCGCATGGTCGAGGCCTTGGGTGTAGTGCCCCGTGGTGAGGTCGCTGATGATGTAAAAGCGCTTGATCAAGAAGCACGTGGCGCGCTGCGCAAACACGGCATTCGCTTTGGCCAGTTCACCATCTTCATGCCACTTTTGTTGAAGCCTGCACCTACGCGTTTACGCTTGGTTCTTTGGTCTTTGGCCCAATCGCTCGATGATTTCCCTGAAGCCCCCCCCGCCGGTTTGGTGACTGTTCCAGCAGTACGCGGCCGTCCACGTGGGTATCACTCAATGGCGGGTTACCGCGCAGCGGGTGAGCGCGCGATCCGCATCGATATGCTTGAGCGTTTGGCCGATATGTTGCGCGATCAAGACACTCGCGGTGGCTTTGAGGCGACGCCGGATATGCTTTCCATAACAGGCATGACCCTTGAGCAATTCGCTGATCTGATGGCCGGTCTTGGATATAAAGTCGACAAAGGTGAGCGTGTTAAGGTCAAGCAAGTTGTACCGACAGAGGCAAAGCCGAGTGAGGCTGCTGAAACTGCGGACGTGCCGTCTGAAGTTACGACTGATGCTGATCCGGCAGCTGAGCAGAACGATGCGCCCGTTGATGCAGTTCAGGCGACTGATGCGCCAGCTGAGGAAACTGCCCCAGAAATGGAGGTGTTTTATACTTTTGCTTGGGGTGGCCGTGCCGCTGCCAAACAAGGTGGTCGGGGCGGGGATCGCAATGGCGGTCAAAACCGTAACGCCAACAAAGCGCGCAAAGGCGGCAAGCCGAACGCGGGCAAAGGTGGCGATAAGCAACGCGCTCAAAAGTTCAGCGCAAAGCCCGAGAAAAAAGACAAGATCGATCCTGATAACCCCTTTGCCGCTGCGCTGATGGGGCTCAATAAAGGGTGAATAGTCGGTGACCACTGAGGGACCAGCTCCAAGCCAGCGCCTTGATAAATGGCTTTGGCACGCGCGTTTTTTCAAGACGCGTACATTGGCCGCTCGGGTTGTGTCGGAAGGTAAAGTACGCGTTGATGGTGCGCCTGCGTCAAAGCCGGCGCGCCAGATCAGCCCAGGCGTTAAACTGACGTTTAGCAAGGACGATCGCGTGCGTGTTATTCACGTTCTAGGTATTGGTGACAGGCGCGGCCCTGCGCCCGAGGCTCAAGCGCTTTACGATGATCAAAGTCCCGCGCCAGCGTCAGTTGACCCTGCCGCACGTGGGGCAAATCCGCGCTTTGAGGGTGGCAAACATGGAACCGGTCGCCCGACAAAACGGGACCGGCGGCAAATGGACCGCTTCGATGGTCTTGAATGATAGTGAGTGCTGGATTAGTGAATGTGCACGCTCAGAAAACGGATTACGAATATGACTTATATCGTCACTGATAACTGTATCGCTTGCAAATACACCGACTGCGTGGAAGTCTGCCCCGTCGATTGTTTTTACGAAGGTGAGAACATGCTGGTCATTCATCCTGACGAGTGCATTGATTGCGGTGTTTGCGAGCCTGAGTGCCCCGCTGATGCGATCCGCCCTGACACGGAGCCGGATATGGAGAAATGGGTTGAGTTTAACCGCAAGTATTCCGAAAGCTGGCCTGTGATCATCACCAAGAAAGATCAGCTTCCAGACGCAGAGGCGCTGGACGGTGTGGCCAACAAGCTTGAGACGCATTTCAGTGAGCAACCGGGCGAGGATGGTTGATTCGCCGCGCTGTTAAGTATTTATGAAGAACACACGATAGCCTCATGTTTTCATGGGGCTTTTGTGTTTTTAGCGGGTCTTTCGATAGACTCGATTTTATGATATGCCTTCATTGTGTTTATGCTCGTTTCCACTACCTATCTTATCGCTTGGACCGGAATAGCGGATCGCCATAAGGCGCTTTAACGCACATATTTAGCACCCTGTCACGTCGTTGCGTTGCACCGGCATGTGCAGTGGTTTTGTCGCCTTGCTAGGCGGCTTGGAACAAAGGAACAATAAGAATGAGTAAGTCCAAAAAGCTCGACTTCAGCCCCAATCAATACGTGGTGTATCCTGCACATGGCGTTGGCAAGATCGTCAACGTGGAAGAGCAAGAAGTGGCAGGCCTGACGCTCGAGCTGTTTGTTGTTGCGTTTGAGAAAGACAAAATGACCCTGCGTGTACCGACACACAAAGCAGTTGATGTGGGCATGCGTAGCTTGTCCACGGGTGATGAGATTGCCCACGCGATGAAGATTTTGAAGGGTAAAGCAAAAGTGAAGCGTGCAATGTGGTCACGCCGTGCGCAGGAATATGAGCAAAAGATCAACTCAGGTGATCTGATTGCGATCGCCGAAGTTGTGCGCGACTTGCACCGCAACGATGACCAGCGTGAGCAAAGCTATTCAGAGCGTCAACTTTATGAGGCAGCTCTTGAACGCCTGACCCGCGAAGTGGCAGTTGTTAGCAGCGAAGATGAGGGGCAAGCGGGCTCAAAAATTGAAGACGTGTTGAACAGCCGCGCACCGGCTGCTGCATAAATGTGACCTGCTAAATGGCGTTAGCTTGCGAGTATGATCAGCAGGCTAATTTCTGTAAGTTGTTGAGTGGCACCCAGGACATCTCCTGTGGTACCATTTATTTTGCGCATGGCAATCAAGGCCACAGCGCAGGTCACCAGACCAGCAGCGATCATCATCATGATTGGGCTTGGCGCAAAAACTACGGTCACGACTATTCCGATCAGGGCGGCGGCCCCCACATGGATGGGCTCAGGTTTTCCAACGGACGCGGCCAGCCCACTGGCGCGTGCGTTTGGCAGCGCATACATCAATGCAACCATGCCAACGCGGGACAAAGCCGCAGTCGCTACCAAGAAAAGTGGGCCCAAGGCGGCAAGCGCAAGCCAAAGTGCCCCCCACCGCAACCCTGTGTTCATGATCAACGCGAGGGTACCGTAGCTGCCGATCTGGCTATCTTTCATGATCTTAAGGCGTCGCTCAATGGTGTATCCGCCCCAAAACCCGTCTGTACAATCAGCCAGCCCATCTTCGTGAAGCGCGCCGGTCAAGATCATGCCGGCGGCAAGAATAAGCCCCGCGACCAACGGCACAGGCACGCCAAGCCATATCAGGATGGCCGCCAGAGTTGCTTGCAGACCACCGATGACCAGCCCCACAATGGGATATGACCATGTTGCAAAAGCCGCGCGGGCCATAGCGTGATCCGCATCAACGCGCACCGGCAGGCGCGACAGCAATCCTATCGCTGCGAGGATATCGCGCAAATCAAACAGATCAGGTCGGTTTCGTTCGTTGCCATTCATGCTGGGATGGGTAAACAAGGGCACAACAAACTGCAATGAGGCCTGATGATGACTGTAACTTTTAAGACCCTTGATGAGTTCCGTGCCCTTTTGAAAACGGCGCCCCATGCAGATCAACAAGCCCTGTCGGAAGCTGCTGATCGTAATGGTCAGTTGACCAAACCCCCGGGAGCGCTTGGCCGACTTGAGGATGTAGCGCTTTGGTATGCCAGCTGGCGCGGTGAGGCAGTCCCGCAAATCAGTGCCCCGCAGGTTATTATTTTTGCAGGTAACCACGGCGTAACAGCACAAGGCGTATCCGCGTTTCCGGCTGAAGTAACCGCGCAGATGGTTATGAATTTTGAGCACGGCGGTGCTGCCATCAATCAGCTGGCCAAAACTTTTGGCGCTGCGTTGAATGTACACGCGCTTGACCTTGATCGCCCCACGGCTGATTTCACCGAAGGCCCAGCTATGACTGAGGCCGAGGTCGTGACAGCGCTACAAACAGGTTGGAACGCCGTCGACGCAAACGCGGATGTGTTGGTGACCGGCGAAATGGGTATCGGCAACACCACGTCGGCTGCGGCCATTGGCGCGGCTCTTTTGGGCGGTGCTGCCGCTGATTGGACAGGGCGCGGCACCGGTGTTGACGATGCAGGCCTTGCGAATAAGACGCGTGTCTTGGAGCAGGGGCTTGCGGCAAACGTGGGACGTGACGGGCTTGAGGTTCTGCGCACATTGGGTGGGCGTGAATTGGCAGCGATGGTCGGTGCAATTGTGCGGGCGCGGTTTGAGCAGATACCGGTCATCTTGGACGGCTTTATCTGCAGTGCTGCTGCGGCGTGTTTGGAAAAGGAAGAGGCAGGCGCACTTGACCACTGCTTAGCTGGCCACCTGAGTGCCGAAGGTGCCCATGAAAAACTGTTGGCAGGCATTGGCAAAGAACCACTTTTGTCCCTTGGTCTTCGGCTTGGCGAAGGCTCTGGTGCAGCTTTGGCCTTGGGCGTTCTTAAGGCCGCTTTGGCGTGCCACTCTGGCATGGCGACTTTTGCCGAAGCGGGTGTCTCAGACGCGTAAAGCTACTCAATGTTATCTTTCGCCGTTCGCTCTTTGAGGGCGCGCGCGGCTTCAAGGCTTTCAAGGATTGCTGTCTCAAAATCTTTGTTGAGGGCGCGGGATTTCTCGATGTAGGCCGTATTTTTCTGCACTGGTTGGCTGGAGTCCCAAAGCTCGGCCAATTCGCGCAGTGCAGCACGGTCAAGTTTGTAGAACGTCTTTTGCGCCTCGGCGGCCTCAAACTCGGTCAGTCCCATGTTTTCAAGCGCGTAGCGGCCCGCACGAAGCGAGCTATCAAACATCTCACGAACAATGTCATTGGCCCCCGCTTGATAAAGGGCATACACATGAACGCGGTCATAGGCCCGCGCGATGATGTGTAAATCGGGGCGCTCTTTGCGGGCGTATCTTACAAGCTTTATTGCGGCGTCTTTGTCATCAAGTGCTAGAACCAAAATCTTGGCGTGCTGCAGCACCGCTGCATGCAGTGTTTCAGGGCGGGTTAGGTCCCCGAAAAAGCTTTGAACCCAAAGGTACGCATTAGCTGAATTGTTTGCAGATCGTTATCCAGGACGACAGTTTTGAAACCAGCCATCTGCACAAGGCGGTTGATCACTTGTCCAAAACGCCCGATCCCGGCGATCAGGATATGCCCTTGTTCCTCATCGATATGGTCGGGGTTTTGCGTGTCTTTGCTTGCATCCATAAGATGCTCAAAACGGTCATACGCAATAAAGAGCAGCGGTGTAATCAGCATCGATAGGGCCACGACAAACAGCAGCTTATCTGCCAGTTGCGTTTGCAGAACGTGCGTCTGCAGCGCAAAGCTGATCAGGACAAATCCGAATTCACCCGCCTGTGCTAACCCAAGTGTAAACAGCCATCGGTCGCGGCCTTCGACGTGAAAAATGATCGATAGCCCATAAAGAACAGCTGCCTTTATCACCATCACGGCCAAGGTTAGACCAATCAGACTGAAAGGGGATTTGTAGAAAGTCGCAAAATCAATACTGGCACCGACAGTGATGAAAAACAGCCCAAGCAGTAGGCCTTTGAACGGCTCCAGATCGCTTTCCAGTTCATGGCGAAACTCAGAGTTGGCTAGCACGACACCCGCAAGAAAAGCGCCCAAAGCGGGTGACAGGCCAACAAGGCCTCATCAAAACGGCCGTACCTACAACAAGCAAAAGCGCCAGCGCCGTGTACATCTCACGAAGGTGCGCGTGATGGATATAGCGAAACACCGGACGAACAAGGTACACACCGATCAGAATGACCAAGCCAACGGCGGCGATAGTGACCAAAGTAACGCCCCATCCTGGCAATCCATCGACCAGTGACATGGAATGATGAGCGTCTTCTTCGGGCTTCATCCGGATTGAGCCATCTGGCCCAAGGGACGGGACAAATTGCAGAGCAAGCAGTGGCAAAAACGCCAACATCGGGATGACGGCGATGTCTTGGGTAAGTAAAACTGAAAAGATGTTTCGCCCGCCGCCTGTTTGGGTCAATCCCTTTTCAGAAAGTGTCTGTAGGACGATCGCAGTCGACGAAAGTGAGAATATCAGCCCGATTGCCAACGCAGTATTTACGGGCTGGCCCAAAATCATCGCGCCGCCCATGATCAACAGTGTCGTCACATCAATTTGCAGACCGCCGAGGCCGATCAGCCTGTCACGCATATCCCAAAGGGCGCGTGGCTCAAGCTCGAGCCCGATCAGGAACAACATCATGACGATGCCGAACTCTGCAAAATGCTGAAGCTCTTTGGTCTCGGCGTCAACAAGCCCAAGCAATGGGCCAATGACGATACCCGCCCCGAGGTACCCCAGGACAGAACCAAGACCCAATCGGGCGGCTAGGGGCACAGCAATCACTGCGACTGCAAGATAAATGCTGGCTTGAAATAAAATGCTGTCCATGTCGCCTCTTAGCCGGAAGGTATTTCCAGCTTAACCTGTCTGCCGGACTTTGAATACCGTAGATCAGAGCGGCCAATTGCCGTCACGCGTCCACCGTCCAAACGGTCGCCGACAGTGACTTTGCGGTAGCGCCCGTTTTTCAGACGGACCAATGCATTGCGCGCATTTGGCTTGCCGGACACGCCGATCAGGTTGATCCGATTGAAGCGGATTGCATTGCGTAGCGTCGCGTTGCGCGCCACGGTTGAATTTACCGCACCATTTGGGCGCTGCGTGACGGGGGCTGTTGCTGCGGCTTGGGGTGTTTGGGCCGCCAAAGCAGCTGTCTGTGTTGTTTCCAAATCGCGCGGGCGCAGGTTGGGCTTTGGTGATACGCGGACCGCTTGTGCAGTGCCTTGGGGGATTTGCGCCGCAGCAGTTGCAAGCGTAGCTTCCACGGCTGTGTCGACTTGCGCCTGATCCAGCGGCACGAGCGATGGGTTGTTTGGGCGCGCCGCAACTACGGGTGTTGGCGCCAGATCAGCGGGACGCAATTTTGGACGCAGGGCAGCAAGTTCAGCACGTGAATACCCGCCCAGTGTTTCGCGTTCATTCGCGTCTGACAGCGAATTTGGCCGTAGCCGTGGCCTGAACGCTGCAAGCGGGTTTTCGGTCTCTGCGACCTCTGGCAACGGCTCTGGGACGACAACTTCGCGTACTGGTGGGACTACGGGCGGCTTGCCTGCAAAAACAGTAATGCCATCGGGCGTTGCAGCACCGTTTGCGGTTGGTTTCACCAGACCATTTTCGTCAAAAGCAAATGTCTGCCCTGCCGCTGCCGGACTGCCGATACGCTGCACCGGTGCGTCTTGGCGCAGCAGTCGCTCTGACGGCAGTGCAACCGCGTCTGAGAAATTGATAAGGGGGTCGAGCGAGGCAAAGTAAGTTGCCTTAAGGTCTGGGGCGGGCAAAAGAGCCGCCGGCTCTACGCCGCGCTGCCAGATGCCTGAACGCTCAAACAATGCCTGGGCGTTGTTGACGGTCATGGTTTCTACGGGTGCAGGTAACACCCGGCGCAGGCTCAACCTGTCTGGATCAAGCGGTTCAACGGGTAAGGTGGCGATGCCTTCGAAATCTTCGCTTGCCGCATCGTCGATTTCATCGGCGGTCGGGAAAGCGGAGAATGGTCCGGGCAGTAGGCCGTTTTCGTCACGCTGCGGGCCCTGCTCATCAGGAGCGGGGATACTGTCGACTGGTGCTGCGATCTCTGTCGCGCTTTGCTTATCGCCGAACAGCCAAGATACTGCCGGGTTTTCAGAATTTCCCCAAATGAGCGCCGGCGCAAACAAGGCGGCCAATAAAACGCCTGTGAGGATCAGCCCCAGAAAGCGTGGTTTGCGGGGCGTGTCTGCTGTTTGACGGGCGCCGAAAACGGTAAGTGCTTCGGCTTCGGGTAGGTCGGTTGTTTCGGCTAGCGGTTGCGTTGAGGTGGCAAGGCTGGCCTTTTGCGGAACTGGCGTTTCAGTTTGGCTTGGCGGCAGTGTTGCGCCCAAAGCAGGGGCGGCCCCAAGTTGATCTGTTGAAACAGTCCGGCGTGTGAAGAATGTTACGGGCGCATTTGATGTGACCTCGTCGGGCTTCTCAGTGGGTTCAAGCGCTGGCACCGGCTCGCTTTGCGGCGCGTCTTCCCATGGTCCGATGTTGGTGGCCAGACCCGTTTCCCGGTCAATGCGTTGTTGTGCATCCAGTAGATTGGCGGCGGCTTTCGCGGTGCCAAAATAGGGTTCTCTGCTAAGGTCTGTTGTCCCGAAGTTACCGGTTTCTGGCAGCCCCACAAAGCAAATGGGGTTCAGCCCGTATTGGGTTGCAAAAGCCTCTGCCTCAGTCAGGGTTTCCACAGCGACGGCGGCGATGTTGGTGGTGGTACCGTTTGTGATCCAATCATACCGCAACTCATTAACCGGATAGGGGGTTTGCCCTTCCAAAGCCTGTGCGCAGGCAGTTTGTCCGGCACTGATTTTTTCAGGAACCGCAGCTATTTCAAGAAAACGAATTTGATCGTTGGGGATTATGAGTTTGCTGCGCATCGGTGCGCCTAAGATATCTTCTGCGCGCAGGCGCAACGCCTCAAGCGATCCGGTCAGGTCAGGGTCATCAAGCGGAACTTGGCCGATGCTGCGCCAACCGTCATCGGCCTTCAGCAGGGCCGTTATTCCGTCAACGCTCAGCGAGATGGCAGCATTTGGAAGCATACGTAACGAGGCCTTTGAAACAGGGTACGCCACAGATTTACCGTGTCTGCCCCCCAAGGGAAAGGAAAAGCCAAGCATTAGGTGGCAGTTTGGGTCATACTTGGCAAAGTAATTGGTCGCTTTGGTGAAAACGAGGTTGGTAATGGGATGAGTGATAGATGTTTGCGCCGCGTTGGCGCTGTGCGCGTTTGGGTTTGTAGGGTTTGCATCCGCGCAAGGGATGATGGCGGGTGCTGATGGTCAAAGAACAATCATAGTCAGCGGGCAAGGTTGCGTTAATGCTGTGCCTGACGTGGCAGAGATCAGTGTGGGCGTGTCTGGACAGGCGATAAACGCGCGCGATGCATTCGGCATTGTGAACAACACCATGCGAGCGGTATTGGGGCGCCTTGCGGATTTGGGGATTGAGCCACGCGATATTCAAACCCGTGATTTACGTGTGCAGCCTGAGTACGCCCGTGAGGCGTCTGCCACGCGCGAGATCATCGGCTATACGGCGCGCAATACTGCTGTGGTGCGCGTCAGAAACATCGGTCTTCTTGGCGACGTCATCGATGCAGCTAATGGGGTGGAGGCGAACGAGTTTTTCGGCATTCAATTTTCACTTCAGAACCCAGAGCCTCTTGAAGGCCAAGCGCGGGTTGAGGCGGTCATGCAGGCCCATTCCAAAGCGCGCGTTTATGCCGAAGCTGCGGGTGTGACATTGGGTGCCGTGCTGTCGATCCGAGAGGGCGGCACTTCCGTGCAAAGACCGAACCAATTTGCACTTGCGCGCAGTGCTGAAGCAATAGCCACGGGTCAGGTTGGGATATCAGCGGGCGTAACGGTGGTCTACGCAATCGAGTAGGTCGCTGGCTTAATATGCGATGCACGACATAAAAAAGCCCCCGCCAGCGATGTGCCAGCGGAGGCTTTAGATGGTTTGGACTGCGATTACGCGCTGGCTTTGCTCAAGGCTTGATCCAGATCGGCAATCAGGTCATTCACATCTTCAAGGCCGATTGATACGCGCACCACATTTGGCCCTGCGCCAGCGGCCTCTTGCTGTTCAGCGGTAAGCTGGCGGTGGGTTGTACTGGCTGAGTGGATGATCAAGCTGCGTGTGTCGCCAAGGTTGGCCACGTGGCTGAAAATCTCGAGGCTATCGACCAGCTTAACGCAGGCCTCATAGCCGCCCTTGACCGCAAAAGTGAACAGCGCGCTGGCACCCTTGGGGCAAATCTTTGACACAAGATGGTTGTAGGGTGATGACTTCAAACCAGCATACGTGACGTAGTCGACGCGGTCATCTGCCTCAAGCCATTGTGCGATTTTCTCCGCGTTGGCTACGTGACGGTCCATACGCAGCGAAAGGGTCTCTGTGCCCATCAACGTGTAGTGCGCGGCTTGGGGGTTCATGGTCATGCCAAGGTCGCGCAAACCAATTGCGATACCGTGGAAGGTGAATGCCATTGGGCCAAATGTGTCAGCGAAAACTGTGCCGTGATAAGCGGGTTCTGGCTGGCTGAGTGACGGGAATTTGTCATTCGCCTTCCAGTCAAACTTGCCGCTATCCACAACGCAGCCGCCTGTGACCGAGCCATTCCCCGTGAGGTATTTTGTAGTCGAGTGTACAACCAACGTCGCGCCATGCTCAATTGGGCGGCACAGGTAGGGGGTCGCGGTTGTGTTGTCCACAATCAACGGAATACCGGCTGCATCTGACACTGCCGAGATGGCATCGAGGTCTGTGATGTGGCCACCGGGGTTGGCGACAGCTTCACAGAAAACCGCACGTGTGTCATCGTCGATGGCGGCTGCAACGGCTTTGGGGTCATCAAAGTCAACAAACTTGGCGGACCAGCCAAAGCGTTTGATTGTCTGGCTGAACTGGGTGACCGTGCCGCCGTAGAGGCGCGTTGATACGACAACATTGCGCCCCGGCTGCATGATCGGGAACAACGCCATGATTTGTGCTGCGTGACCAGACGAGCAGCACACCGCGCCAACGCCGCCTTCCAGCGTTGCGATGCGTTCTTGCAATACCGCCACTGTCGGGTTTGTCAGTCGCGAGTAGATGTAGCCTACTTCTTCAAGGTTGAAGAGTTTCGCGGCGTGATCTGCGTCGCGGAAAACATATGCAGTGCTTTGGTAGATTGGGGTATTGCGCGCACCTGTGGCCGGATCAGGGCGGGCGCCTGCGTGGATTTGCAGGGTATCAAAGCCGTAGGTCGTGTCAGTCATGGGGTCGTCCCTTTCTCTTTACGTTGGGACAACAGCTACGCTACGAAGGCGGCAGGCTCAACAGGAGGACGCTATGCTGTACCCATTTCATTTGGCCATAAATGTGCATGATCTTGATGAGGCGCGTTCGTTTTACGGCGGTGTACTTGGCTGTACCGAAGGGCGCTCAACACAGACATGGGTCGATTATGACTTCTTTGGCCATCAGCTTAGCCTGCATCTTGGCCCGATTTTGAAAACGGAAAACACTGGGCACGTAGGCGAACAGCTTGTCCCGATGCCCCACTTTGGTCTGGCGCTTCCTTTGACTAACTGGACCGCACTGGCGGGACGACTTGAGGAGGTCGCGACCCATTTTGTGCTGTCGCCTCAGGTTCGTTTTCAAGGGGAGCCGGGCGAGCAATGGACGATGTTTTTCCGTGACCCAAGCGGCAATCCGATCGAGGTAAAAGGCTTTCCTGAAATGCGCGGCGTTTTTGCCAGTTAAGCGGGCTTATAAGGGTTTCGGACAGGTCCGCGTATAATAATGCAGCCAAGGTCCTGCGGTCTCCAACGTTGTGTTGTAAAGCCCCAAGACCGGTGTTGTATCAATTTTACGGGTGACCAATTGGTAACATTAAAAAGCTTAGGTTCGTCCAGAAGCTTAAAATCCATTCGAAAAACAGGGGTTTGCGTGGTGAAGCCAGTTGCAGGGCCAAAAACAATGATGTCGGGCGCTCGGGGCATTAGCGTTATACCCCTTCAGATTTTTCTGCTGAAATTATCGGAGCGCCTACAGGTAACCTCTAGTTACCAAGAGTTACTTAAGGCTCATCTATAGATGATGCCGTCGCAGTCCTAACTTTAATCCCTCAAATTAGGTCTCACCATCAGGCCAACCTATAGGGTATCCCCTTTATCTTTACCTCTAGAGCAACCTTTGAAGTTGGTCAT
This sequence comes from Thalassobium sp., assembly GCA_024640765.1. Lineage (GTDB taxonomy): Bacteria > Pseudomonadota > Alphaproteobacteria > Rhodobacterales > Rhodobacteraceae > Nereida. The sequence goes on from JAHEEK010000001.1 coordinate 41,907, forward strand.
CAAAACAAGGGTTTTTACTTCGACGGCAATAACTTATACACAGACTTATCCACATCATGTGGTGTACATTTGTCACTTAAGCACAATTTGTAGTACCTACCTAAGTGCAACTTATAGTATCAAAGAGAAGCTAATACCGAATCCATTAGTCATGCTGGGGGGTAGGACATTGAATGCACACACAGATTTTCTGAAGTTCGAAGCTGTCTTGCAATACTGTGAAGCAAGGGTGCCTGAAGACTCCTCTCTTGGAGCTTTGGATTATGGACGTGAGTTGCAACTATTTGGTCATTACAACTCACTGTCCCCAGCGGGTAACCGATTGGCTGAACGCCTGATGTCTACCAACGAAGGCTATTCGGCTGTTGTTTCTGATGCCCAGTGATAACCGCTAGACCCATCGACGCTTGGTCTCTTAATCGGTCCAGCTCAGCTACCTTTAGTTCCTCACGACGTGCACCCATGCGCTGCTCAACGTCCTGAGCCATCGCATCGACCCAATACTGACAGGCCATAGCCAAACTATCGAGCCTGTCGTCGTTGGTCAGTGCGCCACGGTCAGCAGTAAGTCGCGTAAGCTGATACATTAGTTGATAACGTAGAGCCTGCTCAGGGGGCAGGTGATGACAGCTATCGAAGTCTTTCTGGATGACCTTCTTGTCTACCACCAGTCTGTGTTGGTTCATCACAGGCTCAAGCACATCGATGATACGACGTTGCTTCTGAGTGTTATGACGGACTTCGCTCATGGTAACAGAATGGACCTTCGACAGAACTGGCAGGAACAGCTGGTTAAACATGCCGTCACCGAAGTTACTCTCGACGATAATCTCGTTCACCTGTTCTTGCTTCGCGATGACTGCAAGTTTCTGTAGTGCTTCCTCTGAATACCCACCAGCAATGCCACCGCATCTACGGACGTACAGGTAGCCATTCAGCATCTTTACGACTGCATACCCTGTCTCGTCCTTACCGCGACCAGAGGGGTCGATAGACATGACTGAGCCTGTGTATTCTACGAACTCAGGACTCATGAACATTGGCTTATGGTAGTGGTCGCCGTTGAATGCCACGTTGGGCAATTCTTCCACGATATATTGGCTGTCAGATGACCATGAGACCTTCTCTGGGGCCTCTTCAGAGGGCACGTCCATGACAATCAAGTCCGAGGCCTTGAGAGGGTATCTCTCGGCGTCAGAGAGCCTTGTATCGAGCATAAACTGCAAGGCGAACCCTGAGCGTCCGTAGGATGCTTCACGTTCCAATAGGTCGAAGTCCGAGAAGCGGGCAGGGTCGGTAGGCTTCTCTGTGAGGGTGTCGTCAGCCGCCATTGCTTTGGTGATGAGCGGGGCTAACTTATGCCCGTAGCCAACAATTTGGTCCGCGTTCGGGTATCGAGCGGGCCAGATGGAGACCTTGTACCCACGGTCGGGCAGTTTGTTGTACAGGCTCTCTTGGTTCTGTGGTGTTCCAAGGTAGATGATGCGCCCATCAGGTTTGAGGATAGCGTCAAACTCTTTCACAGCTTCTGACAGCTTATCTCGCATCCCTTGGGTCATCGAGTTGTTCTGTACTTCAATGTCATCTGCGACGATTACATCTGCACGAGAACCTGCAAGCTGACCTGAGATACCTACCGATTTCACTGAGGGTGCGTGTGACGCTGCAGCTGGTGCTACGTCAAAGCTAATCTTGGACTGTCGTTGGTCAGTCTTTGGGCGCAGGTGAGCCAAGATGTCCATCTCGTTGATGAGCCTGAGCGTAAACGTCGTGAAGTCGTCAGAGCGGCTCTTAGAAGCTGATACGACCAAGATGTTAAGCTGTGGGTTCATGTAGAGCAGCCAGACGACGTAGGCTGAAGTAATCCAAGATTTACCGACACCACGGAACGCTTGGATAATCATCCGCTTGTCGCCGTGTTGTAAATTGTAGGCGATATCGTACTGAACTGGAGTAGGGTCGGGGAGGTTGAGGTGTTTCCAGATAACGAACAGAAACTTGCGGAAATCTGATAGAGGGTTAGGCTGTGTCATGGTTTAAACGATACTGGTTTGAGATGAAGAATTTATTTGCCGCCATCCTCTTTATGTTCACTGCTTCAGGGGCATCAGCAGAGTGGCCCACGCTAGATTATCTGAAAGACATCAAGCATATCGAAGTCGTTTTAGACGACAGTGCCGTTGGCGCATGTTGGACTAACTTGCGTGAATCTCGTGAATACGCTGAAGAAAAAATACGGATGTCAGGAGGTACTCTATATCAAGCGGGTCCAAAAAATTGGCCGCAGTACTAAGCATTTATTGTTAAAGTTAGAAGCAGTAGGCAAGCCAACGGTTTGTGCTTTGGTTATGTGCAGGCTTTTCTTGCTACCGGTGAGGTAATAAATGGTAAAAAGCATAATGCTGTTGCTCTTGAAGCGAACAAGTATTTCTCAAATGGTGCCAATGCCAACGATTTAGTTATCACTACAATTCAATCTTTTTTCGGCGATAGTTAATGCAGAAGATTGAGCATGTTCTTGTTTAGGAAGTCCATTACGCTAGCGATATACGCCTTTGTCGCCATCTCGCTTTATCAGTGCGTGATGGACTTGGCGTCAGACACAGGAGATGTATGCGACCTCGAGGGCAACGTGGAGTATGATGGGTGCACGATACCCTCTAGTTGAGCTTCACCTCTGATAAATCAAAGTCATCGTCGCCAAAGTCAGGCAAGGTTTTAACGATGTTTTCTAAGGGCGAACCTTCAACGGGTAGGGCATCAATGCCATTGTCTTTTAGGAACTGACGGGCGACGTTTAGGTCTGACGACTTAGCCTCTGGGTCTTTGATACGCTCGAGTAAGTATGTTTAATTTTCCCATCTCATCGCAGACTGCTTCTTGAACCTCAGACATGAGCTTTACATACTTGCTTGTTGTTACGAGGCTGCGGTGGCCCATCATTTTGGCAATGACGGTGTTGTTGAGTTTGAACTCGTTGGCCAGCCGCGTTGCAAATGTGTGTCGCAGACTGTGAAATACGTAATTCTTGTCCCCGTTAAGAAGGTCTCTGCGTAGGTTTTTCCATGCGCGATAAAACTTCCACATGACGTAGAAGTTCTTTGGGCAGTTATCGAGTTCGTTGAGGGCACGCTGTGCCTTTGCGTTGAGATATATGTATCTCTCATCGCCGTTTTTAGTGTGGGCTAGATAGACGTAGGGTTTGCCTTCGGTGTTGGTGAAGACGGTGTTTGGCGTGACGGAGAGTATCTCACCAATACGCATCCCTGTGTTGGCTGCGATGATGACCAGCTGTGCCATCCAGTTATCTTCGGGTGCTCTTTCGAAGTAGTCTACAATCTGGTCGACTTGTTTGGCAGTGAAGAAGGCCATGCGGTGTGCTTGTTCGATTTTCTTCCACGTAAAGTCGGGCACTCTGTCGATGTCTTGGTTTCTGTAGGCTTGCTTGAAGACTTTGATTATCATCGCCGCGTAGTGGTTGGCTGTGTTGTTCGTCAGCCCCCATTCATCTGTGACATGGTCTAGAAAACGATGGATATGTCTTGGCTTATAGCTGTTGATTGGTCTTTCTTCGAAGTCTTCAAAATCGGCAAATCTTTCGGCCATTGCGATGGACCGTTCTCGATGTTTACCGACCCACATACGGCTGGCTTCTTCTTTAGCGTATTCAAGGAAAGTGTAGGTATCAGTCATTTTTCGTCTCCAAAAGTGATGGAAAACGAAACAGTCCCTCGTGAGATTTACTAATGTCTAAGCAATAAAATTAGTGGTGGGCGACCCTGGAATCGAACCAGGCGTGCGTCTCCGCGAGGGAGTTACAGTCCCCTGCCACACCTTGCGGCCTGTCGCCCACTGGTGGGTCGGATACCGTGGCACATCTGGGGCGTCAATAATGAAAAGTCGGGTTTGCGACGGTTTATTTCACTTTATCAGTTTTTATGAAGAAAAGATGCTCACTGGTTTTTTCTGAGCCAAGGGATTAGGTGGCTGATAACCAAAGATTGGATGGATTGAGATGAAAAAGCCGAAGTGGGTCGTCAAAAAAGAACAAGACAAACGCGCCGCTGCGAATGAGACTGTGTGGCTCTTTGGCCTGCACGCTGTGCGCGATGCGCTGATGAACCCCGAGCGGCAGAAATTGCGTTTGATTGTGACGCGTAATGCTGCGGATCGGCTGGGTGAGGCAGTGGCCCACTTCGAAGGTGAACCGGAGATGTGCGATGCGCGTAAATTCACAGCGCCCCTTGATCCGCAATCCGTCCATCAAGGCGCTGCTTTGGAAGTAAAGCCGCTGAATTGGGGCAAGCTGGATGAGGTGGTTATTGGCGGTGATCCGGATGCAGGTGCGCTGCGCGTGGTTCTTTTGGACCGGGTAACGGACCCCCATAACGTTGGTGCAATTTTGCGATCAGCCGAGGTTTTTGGCGCACGTGCTGTGATCGGAACCCACCGTGGATCTGCGCCTGAAACTGGTGCGTTAGCAAAAACCGCAAGTGGCGCGCTTGAACGGCAGCCTTATCTGCGGGTGCGCAATCTAGCCGAAACAATCGAATCTATGCAGTCGATGGGCTACCTTGTGCTGGGCCTTGATGGTGAAGCAGAGATGAGCATTGAGCAGGCTTTAGAAGGCAAGCGGGCGCAGCCCGTTGCGTTGGTGATGGGCGCAGAGGGGCCTGGCCTGCGCGGAAAAACCAAAGAAACGGTCGATCAGTTGGTGAAAATTGATTTTGCGGGCACGTTTGGCTCGCTCAACGTGTCAAATGCCGCTGCGGTGGCGCTTTATGCGGCACGCGGGTAGCGTATTAGCCGCGCAGAAGCTTGCTACGTGTTGTTATTGCGGTACCCGTGCGGCGCTGGTGCTGCGCGGCGATGTGCGCCATGAATTGTCATGCGTAAGTTGTGGCGCGCCTTTGAATGATCTTAAACTGATGCCGGTCAACGCCCCTACAGCCCGTCCCGTTGAGACCACCGTTAAAAAACCTGCGGGGCCTGCCCAAAAGGCGAAGCGGAGCAAAGAGCAGAAAGTGGTCAGACCCAAAAAGGGTAAACGGCGTAAATTTGGCGTGAAGTTGGGGCGGAAGCTTAGTGTGTCTCGGCTCGTCTCAAAAGTATGGGACGAGATTGAAGATGTGGTTGAGGACATCTTTGACTGAGCGCTGTAACACAGTCTGACAATACCGTGTGGGGGGCTGGTGTAAGCGACTGGCTGCGCGCATCCTTGGGCCAAGTAGTAGTTGGTAAAGGAAACCCCATGAACTCATATATTTTAAACCGTCGCGCGATTTTGTCCGCCGCTGTTGCAGCCCCTGTTTTGCCGTTGCTCGCAGGAATTGCACATGCAGCCAAGCCCGCTGTATTCACAGACGAAGGCGTAGCCATTCGCGGTTACGATCCCGTTGCATACTTTACTCAAAGCGTGCCCGTTACAGGCGATGCTGCCTATAGCGCGGAGTATAACGGCGCTACATGGCTGTTTGCGAGCGCAGAAAATCAAGCCATGTTTAAGGCTCAACCAGAAACCTTTGCGCCCCAATACGGCGGCTATTGCGCTTATGCGGTCTCCAAAGGTGGGACAGCGACCACATCGCCTGATGCGTGGACCATCGTGGATGATAAGCTTTATTTGAACTTCAATAAAGTTGTGCGCGGCATTTGGTCGAACGACATCCCCGGTAACGTTGCCAAGGCTGATGCGAATTGGCCAAGCGTTTTGGCGTGACACAGGGCTTAATCCTCTGTTCACATTTTTGCGACAAGCTCTGAATTTCTAGAGCGCAGCGATTATTTGCTGTTGTGGGCAGGGGATGGAACACACCTTGTCCATGTTTACTGTCCTTCGTTCCGCACCTTGCGCCCTTGGTTACTTGACCTCGGGCGTATTTTCTTTTGCGCGGTGTGGCCAGATATGTCTTGCGACTAGAATACAAAATATGCCCGCCGTGATGTAGAGCGCCACGCTTAGTGCCGCGTCTCTACACTGTGATCCGGGGCAACGGTTTATCGCATCAAAAAGCGCGATGATCGCCAAAATAAACGCGGTAAACGCAAAAGCGGCGCCAAGGAGGGCGGCTGCTTTGCGAAAGTGGTTCACGTATTTGAGGGGCGGTTTGCTTTTTCGGTCAGGCCTGATTGTCCCTGCCGGTGTGCCAACTCATCCAAAACGTCACCAAGCGGCACATCGCGCGACGCCAACATCACAAGCAAATGGTAGAGGACATCGGCAGCTTCACCAGTAAGGCCTTGCTTGTCATTCTTCACGGCCTCGATGATGGCCTCAACCGCCTCTTCGCCAAACTTTTCAGCGCATTTTTCGGGACCTTTTGACAGCAGTTTTGCGGTCCATGAGCTATCAGGATCTGCCGTCTTGCGGGCTTGGATGATGTCGTAAAGATCTTCTAAAGTCATGAGAGCCTCATCGGTATGCCAGCGGCGGCCATGTGGGCTTTTGCTTCGGCGATTGTGTAGGTGCCAAAGTGGAAGATTGAGGCTGCCAGAACAGCGGAAGCCCCACCTTCCGTGACGCCCTCGACCAAGTGATCCAAGGTGCCCACACCACCTGATGCAATTACAGGTACGTTCACCGCGTCAGAAATTGCGCGGGTCAGGGGCAGGTTAAAGCCTTGTTTTGTGCCATCGCGGTCCATTGAGGTCAGCAGGATTTCCCCTGCACCTTTTGCAACAACCGTTTTTGCAAATTCCACCGCATCGATGCCCGTTCCTTTGCGCCCGCCGTGAGTGAATATTTCCCATTTTCCGGGGCTGACGGTTTTTGCATCAATGGCCACAACGATGCACTGGCTCCCGAAACGGTTGGCGGCTTCGGACACCACATCGGGGTCCGCAACAGCGGCTGAGTTAAAGCTGACTTTATCAGCGCCTGCGAGTAGCAGTTTACGCACGTCATGATGCGTGCGCACACCGCCACCAACGGTCAGCGGCATAAAACAGTGTTCAGCAGTGCGGCGGGCCAAATCATAAAGCGTGCCGCGGTTCTCATGGGTGGCTTTGATGTCAAGAAAACACAACTCATCTGCGCCAGCAGCATCATAGGCCTTGGCTTGTTCCACAGGATCGCCTGCATCAATCAGATCGACGAAGTTGACACCTTTGACCGTGCGGCCCTCGGCAACGTCAAGGCAGGGAATGATGCGGGTTTTTAACATATGATGTGTCTACTGGGTTGGGGCGTGAAACAGAAGTTATGATTTGAGCGCTGCAAGAGCCGCAGAAAGATCAATCGCGCCATCGTAAAGCGCACGGCCTGAAATAGCGCCCGAGATCACGCCGGTGTCCTTCAATGCTGTCAGATCGGCCATGGATGATACGCCACCAGATGCGATGACTGGAATGTCTACGGCGCGGGCCAATGCGGCGGTTGCGTCGATGTTGGGACCTTTCATGGCACCATCGCGCATGATGTCTGTGTAGATGATCGCGGCGATACCTGCGTCTTCGAACTTTTTGGCCAGATCAACCACTTGGATGTCTGTTTCCTCGGCCCATCCGCGCGTGGCCACAAAGCCGTTGCGCGCATCAAGTCCCACGGCCACTTTGCCAGGAAAAGCACGTGCAGCTTGTCGAACAAGATCGGGGTTTTCTACGGCAACTGTGCCCAAAATTACCCGCGCAAGCCCTTTGTCGAGCCAGCGTTCAATGGTGGCCATGTCGCGGATACCGCCACCTAATTGGGCAGGCACGTTTGTCTGGCTCAATATCGCCTCAACGGGAGCGGCGTTTACTGGTTCCCCCTCGAAAGCGCCGTTTAGATCCACAAGGTGCAGCCATTCGCACCCCGCATCAACAAACGAAAGCGCCTGCGCCGCAGGATTGTCATTAAAAACCGTTGTTTGCTCCATGTCGCCGTGCACAAGGCGAACGGCTTTGCCATCTTTAAGGTCGATTGCAGGATAGAGGATCATGAGGCATCTCTTTGTTAAACGGTGTTGGCGCGGTTATAGGCATTCGGCCCCGCAACGCAACGTCAGCCTTGTCCGCGCGCGCATCGCGGTTGCAGGATATCTTAGCTTAGGGAGGAATTTGGTATGAAAAAGGTGATTGGCGCCGCTGTTGCGTTGGTGATGGGGGCAGGCTTTGCCGCGGCGGACCCTGTTTTGGGGACGTGGAAAACAGAAGTGGACGATGGCAACTACGCCCACGTTGAAATGAGCACCTGTGGCGACAAGATTTGTGGCGTGATCGCACAGGCATTTAATGCGCAAGGCCCGTGGGCATCCGATAATCAAGGCAAAAAGCTTGTCTGGGACATGGTTGCGCGCGGCGGTGGGTCTTACAAGTCTGGCAAAATCTGGCAGCCATCCACAGATAAGGTCTTTAACTCGAAGATGTCACTGTCTGGCGATGTTTTGAATGTCTCAGGCTGCGTTGCAATTATCTGCAAAACGCAGGTCTGGACGCGCGTAAATTAAAATTAGTCACTCGATCTGAAACGCCAAAGCCCAAAGGTTCATCCAAACTTTTGGGCTTTTCTACTTTTAGCAACTGGGTCTGTTGATGTGGCTTACGGGGCCAAGGCTACGGAGCCCACGTCAAAAAGTTACCGATCATGCGCAGACCCGCGCTTTGTGATTTCTCGGGATGAAATTGCACGCCAATACGGTTTTGCGTGCCCACAACTGCTGTTACATCGCCCCGGTATTCTACATGGGCCAGACGTTCGCCCATGCTGTGCATTTCCATCTGATAGCTGTGCACAAAATAGGCATGGTCGCCGTTTGTGACACCATCCAAAACGGGGTGGGGGGCATCGATGATTAACTCGTTCCACCCCATGTGCGGGATCTTAAGGTTAGAATCTGTTGGAGCGATGCGTTTCACATCGCCGTTGATCCAACCAAAGCCGTCAACTTCTTCGTACTCAAAACCACGGTTCGCCATCAGCTGCATGCCGACGCAAATCCCCATAAACGGGCGACCTTTTTGCGTGACAGCCTCGTTGAGCGCCTCAAACAAATCAGAGCGTTCAAAAAGCTGGCTGCGACAGGCGGGAAAAGCGCCGTCCCCAGGAAGGACAATGCGGTCTGCACTGGCCACATCTTCCGCGCGGTCACTGACGATTACCTCGCCTGCGTCACGTTCCAGCGCCATGCGCTGAAACGCTTTTTCTGCTGAATGAAGATTGCCGCTGTCGTAGTCGATCAGGACAGTGCGCATTTAGAGAATACCCTTGGTTGAAGGGATTGCATCCGCTTTGCGGGGGTCTTGTTCTATGGCGCTGCGCAGGGCGCGGGCCACAGCTTTGAAAGCGGCCTCGGCAATGTGGTGGCTGTTGAAGCCGTGCACTTGATCGATGTGCAACGTGATGCCGCCATGGGTCGAAAGCGCTTGGAAAAACTCGCGCACCAATTCGGTGTCAAACGTGCCAATTTTCTGCGTGGGCATATCGAGATTGCAAATCAAGAAGGGGCGGCCAGACAGATCAAGCGCGCAGCGTACTTGCGCATCATCCATGGCAAGTGCGCATTCACCGTAACGGTTGATGCCACGCTTGTCGCCCAACGCTTCATTCAGGGATTGTCCAATTGCGATCCCCACGTCTTCAACTGTGTGGTGGTCATCAATATGCAAATCACCAGAACAGCGTACAGTCATGTCCATCAAGGCGTGACGCGCAAGCTGATCCAGCATGTGGTCAAAAAAGCCAACGCCAGTTTGGTTGTCATAGGTGCCAGTGCCGTCGAGGGTCAGTTCAACAGAAATCTCCGTTTCTGCTGTTTTACGGGCAACTTTACTTGTGCGCATCATTTCATCTCCGCTGTGATGGTGTAACAGGCTCTAGGCGGTTTTGGCGCAGCGCGAAAGATCAGCGCTACTGATTTTTACGAGGTGCGGCTTTGGGGTTTCAGCGGGTGCAAGTTACGATCGACCAAAGACTGCCCAGTAAAAACACAAAAGGCCGCCGATTAAGGCGACCCTTGTTCGTGTCTGGCTTGGGTAAAACCGGCTAACTGGAGCGGGCGAGGCGATTCGAACGCCCGACCCTAACCTTGGCAAGGTTATGCTCTACCCCTGAGCTACGCCCGCATCCGTTAATGCGCATGACTTAGGATTTTCACGGGGTGGCTGCAAGGCGAAAATTACGAAATATGATATTTTTTTGTAAATGCTTTTGCGAAGGGTGTTGTCTGCAGTCATCGCACAGCAAAAAGCCCCGCAAAACAAAGGTTTGCGGGGCTTTGGCGTTGGGTCGATAAGTTGGGTTGGCGGGTTATTCGAACTCAACCAGAAGGTCTTTGGCGTCAATCTGACCCCCAGCCGTGACGTGAACGGCCTTGATGACCGCGTCGCGCTCGGTGTGGATGCCTGTTTCCATCTTCATTGCTTCGATTGTCAGAAGCAAATCGCCCTCACTGACTTTTTGACCAACAGTGACGCCGACGCTTGCGACAACTCCGGGCATGGGGGCGCCGATGTGGTCCGCGTTGCCCAAGTCTGCTTTGGGGCGGGCGGCGGTGGTTGCTTTGATGGCGCGGTTTGGCACGCGAATGTTGCGCGGCTGGCCGTTTAGCTCAAAGAATACTTTTACTTCACCATCTTCATTGGTGTCGCCGATTGCCTGCAGGCGGATCTCCAGCGTTTTGCCTGGGTCAATCTCGGCTGCGATTTCATCGCCTACGTCCATTCCGTAGAAAAAGACCGGCGTCGGCAGGGCGCGAACTGGACCGTACATATCGTGGCGTGTCGCGTAATCTGTGTAGACTTTTGGATACATCAGATACCCGGCAAGGTCTTCGTCATCGATGCTGCTGCCACCACAGGCCGTGCTTGCTGCCGCGCGTTCTGCTTCAAGATCGGCAGGCGCGAGGTGTTTCCCGGGGCGTTCAAGGTTCGGGCTGTCGCCTTTCAATGCCTTGGAAACGATCAGATCGGGGAAGCCGCCTTTGGGTTGCCCCAAGTTGCCCTTCATCATGTCGATCACACTGTCTGGGAATGAGACATCCTTTTTGGGGTTTTCCACATCCGCGCGGCTAAGCCCTTGGGCGACCATCATCAGTGCCATGTCGCCGACCACCTTAGACGACGGTGTGACTTTAACGATGTCGCCGAACATCTGGTTCACGTCTGCATACATTTGCGCCACTTCGTGCCAGCGTTCTTCCAGGCCCAAGCTGCGGGCTTGTGCCTTGAGGTTCGTGAACTGACCGCCGGGCATTTCGTGCAGATATACTTCTGATGCCGGTGCTTGGAGGCCGCTTTCAAATGCTGCGTATTGTCCGCGCACGGCCTCAAAATAATCGCTGATCTGACGGATCGCTTTGATATCAAGGCCAGTGTCGCGATCTGTGTTGCGCAACGCTTCAACGACTGATCCCAATGTTGCTTGGGATGTGTTGCCTGAAAAGCTGTCCATTGCACAATCAACGGCGTCTACACCCGCTTCGGCGGCTGCAATAATTGTCGCAGTTGCCATGCCTGCAGTGTCATGGGTGTGGAAGTGTATCGGAAGGCCGACTTCTTCTTTGAGCGCTTTGATCAAGATGCGCGCTGATGCGGGCTTCATAAGCCCTGCCATATCTTTCAGACCCAGCACATGCGCACCTGCGGCCTTCAACTCTTGGCCCATATCAACGTAATATTTTAGATCGTATTTGCTGCGCTCGGGGTTCAGCAGATCGCCAGTGTAGCAAATAGTGCCTTCGCACACTTTGCCCGCATCAATCACCGCGTCCATCGCAACACGCATGTTTTCGACCCAGTTTAGGCTGTCAAAGACGCGGAATACATCAACACCAGAGGCAGCGGCGCGTTTGACAAAGAACTCAACCACGTTGTCGGGGTAGTTCGTGTAGCCGACACCGTTTGAGGCGCGCAGCAACATTTGTGTCATGACATTTGGAAGCTGTGCGCGGATGTCGCGCAAACGCTGCCATGGGCATTCCTGCAAAAAACGATAGGCCACGTCAAAAGTCGCGCCGCCCCAACATTCAACCGAGAAAAGCCCCGATAGGTTTTGCGCGTACGCTGGTGCCGCTTTGATCATATCAATTGAGCGCATGCGTGTGGCCAGCAAGGACTGGTGCCCATCGCGCATTGTCGTATCGGTAATCAGCAAGTGCTTTTGTGCCGCCATCCAATCGGCCACGGCTTGCGGGCCTTGGGCATCCAGAATTGTGCGTGTGCCATCCGGCGTGTTCTTAGCAATGCGCACTGGTGGCTTTGGCGCGCGCGCTTCTGCTGCGGGCAGGGAGCGGTCAACAGTCTCGGGGTGTCCGTTTACGGTTATGTCCGCAATATAGGTAAGCAGTTTCGTCGCACGGTCACGGCGCTTTTTGAAATCAAACAGCGCAGGCGTGTCATCGATAAACTTGGTGGTGTACTCATTGCTGAGGAACGTCGGGTGCTTGAGCAGGTTCTCGACAAAGGCAATGTTGGTTGAAACACCGCGGATACGGAACTCCCGCAGGGCACGGTCCATCCGCGCAATGGCGGCTTCTGGCGTCGGGGCCCAAGCGGTGACTTTTTCCAACAGGCTGTCGTAATACCGTGTGATGACCGCGCCAGAATAAGCTGTGCCGCCATCAAGCCGAATGCCCATGCCCGTAGCACCGCGGTACGCTGTGATCCGGCCATAGTCAGGAATAAAGTTGTTTTGCGGGTCTTCGGTCGTGACGCGGCATTGAATGGCGTGACCGTCAAGTTTTACATCATACTGGGTCGACACGCCTGTCGCCTCAACAAGGGATTTACCCTCTGCGATTAGGATCTGCGCGCGCACAATGTCGATGCCTGTGACCTCTTCGGTGACAGTATGCTCAACTTGGACGCGTGGGTTCACCTCAATGAAGTAGAACTCGCCGCTGTCCATATCCATCAAGAACTCAACAGTGCCGGCACATTCATAATTGACGTGCTGACAGATCTTTTTGCCCAAGTTGCAGATTTGTTCGCGTTGGGTGCCACTTAGATATGGGGCAGGGGCGCGCTCAACGACTTTTTGGTTGCGGCGTTGGACAGAACAGTCGCGCTCGTAAAGATGATACATCTCACCGTGGCTGTCGCCCAACACTTGTACTTCAACGTGGCGCGCGCGGGTGATCATCTTTTCAAGATAACCTTCGCCGTTGCCAAACGCGGCTTCAGCTTCACGGCGGCCTTCGAGGACTTTTTCCTCAAGTTCGTCTTCGCTAAAGATCGGGCGCATCCCGCGGCCGCCGCCACCCCATGACGCCTTAAGCATCAGTGGATAGCCGACTTCAGCCGCTTGTTTTTTGATCTCTGCCATATCATCGCCCAGCACCTCGGTGGCGGGGATCACAGGAACATTGGCGTCAATGGCGACGCGGCGGGCGCTTGCCTTGTCACCCAAAGCGCGCATCGTGTCAGCCTTTGGGCCAATAAAAGTAATGCCGTTTGCAGCGCATGCATCCACGAACTCGGGGTTTTCCGACAACAACCCATAGCCCGGGTGGATCGCATCTGCGCCCGCCTCAAGAGCAACGCGGATCATTTCGTCAATGCTCAGATAGGCTGCAACGGGGCCAAGGCCCTCGCCGATACGGTATGCTTCATCCGCCTTAAAACGATGCAGTCCCAGCTTATCTTCTTCAGCAAATACCGCGACCGTCTGTTTGCCAAGCTCGTTTGCCGCGCGCATAATTCGGATCGCGATCTCCCCACGGTTGGCAATAAGAATTTTGTTGAAATCAGCCATGGGATCGTCCTTGTGTAGTCATGTTGCAGTGCAGCAATTTGAGTATCTTCTATGACGTTTTTGTAAATCCGTAAACATCGTAGAATTGGGTATGTGTCTGCGCAGCGCCTGCGCGGCGAACAATGAGCGAACATGGGTTTTCACCGCAGGGCAACCGCGCTACATAATTACACATGAGCGATTTTTCTGAAGATGACGCCTTCGAGGCGGCAAGCATCCCGCTAAGTCAACTTGCCATGCAGGCGCGCCCTGCGCCCTATTTGGACAGCTTGAACCCCGCGCAACGTCAGGCCGTAGAGACCCTTGATGGGCCCGTTTTGATGTTGGCGGGTGCCGGTACCGGTAAAACCAAGGCGCTGACCTGTCGGGTCGCACATCTTTTGACGACTGGTCGTGCTCGCCCGAACGAGGTGTTGGCGGTGACGTTCACCAACAAAGCCGCGCGCGAGATGAAGGACCGTGTTGGCGCACTGATGGGCGCAACGGTTGAGGGAATGCCGTGGCTTGGCACGTTCCACGCGATTTGTGTGAAGTTGTTGCGCAGACATGCAGAGCTTGCTGGACTGAAGTCCAACTTCACCATTCTGGACCGCGACGATCAGAACCGCCTGCTAAAGCAACTGATTGTGGCGGATGGCTTGGATGAAAAACGCTGGCCTGCGCGGGCGCTTGGGACGGTGATTGACGGTTGGAAAAACCGTGCACTAACACCTGAGAACGTGCCTGTTGCCGATAGCAGTGCCTTTGATGGGCGTGGTGTTGAGATTTACGCGCAATACCAAGCGCGTCTGAAAACGCTTAACGTCTGTGATTTTGGCGATCTGTTGTTGCACGTCGTAAGCATTTTCCAAAACCACTCAGATGTGCTCGCACAGTATCAAAGGTGGTTCAAATACATCCTTGTGGACGAATACCAAGATACGAATGTGGCGCAATATATGTGGCTTCGGTTGTTAGCGGCGGGGCACAAAAACATCTGCTGTGTGGGCGACGATGATCAGTCTATCTACGGCTGGCGGGGCGCAGAAGTTGGCAATATTTTGCGCTTCGAAAATGACTTTGAGAACGCGCATGTGGTCAAGCTTGAGCAAAACTATCGCTCGACCCATCATATTCTAGGGGCAGCATCTGGTGTCATCGCGGGCAATAAAGGACGTCTTGGAAAGACCCTTTGGACCGAACGCGACGAGGGTAACAAAGTACGCCTTATTGGTCATTGGGACGGCGATGAAGAAGCCCGTTGGATTGGTGAAGAAGTTGAGGCCATGCAGCGCGGCACGCGCGGGCAAGCCCCGATCAGCCTTGATGATATGGCGATCCTTGTGCGCGCGTCGCATCAAATGCGGGGCTTTGAAGACCGCTTTTTGACCATCGGGCTGCCGTACCGCGTGATTGGGGGGCCGCGTTTCTACGAGCGGATGGAGATCCGCGATGCGATGGCGTACTTCCGCCTTGCGATTAGCCCCATGGACGATCTGGCATTTGAGCGGATTATCAATACGCCCAAGCGCGGCCTTGGCGACAAAGCCCAACAAAAAATCCAAGTGGCGGCACGTAGTAATGGTGTGTCGCTTATTGAAGGCGCGCGTTTACTGGTCGCGGCCAAAGGGATCACGGGCAAAGGGTTTAAGGAACTTGAAAAGTTCGTAGCGGGATTTGACCGCTGGCACAGTTGGATATCCGAGGCGCGCCGCAGCCACATCGAAGTGGCAGAGCTTATCTTAGAAGAGTCTGGCTACATCGAGATGTGGCAAAACGACAAAACACCCGAGGGGCCGGGGCGGCTTGAAAACCTTAAGGAACTTGTGAAGGCGCTGGAAGGCTTTGAGAACCTGCAAGGGTTTCTTGAGCACGTCAGCTTGATCATGGACAACGAAAGCGAACAAGACGGCGAGAAAGTCAGCATCATGACTTTGCACGGCGCCAAGGGTTTGGAGTTCCCAGCGGTCTTCTTGCCTGGTTGGGAGGACGGCCTGTTTCCATCACAGCGGTCCATGGATGAAAGCGGTGTGAAGGGTCTCGAGGAAGAGCGGCGCTTGGCCTATGTAGGCATCACGCGAGCAGAGGCGATTTGCACGATCTCATTTGCTGCTAACCGCAGGCTTTACGGTCAATGGCAATCGGCGATGCCCTCGCGCTTCATTGACGAGCTACCCGAAGAACACGTTGATGTGCTGACACCGCCCGGTCTTTATGGTGGTGGTTTTGGTGCCGCAGCCGCACCGCAATCAACACTGCATGAAGAAGCGGCCTCGGCCAATGTCTACAACTCACCGGGATGGCGGCGGCTTCAATCACGCGCAGCGCAGCGCGGCATGACCCAACCTGCAGAGGCGAAAAACATCACAATCGATGCAACAGCGGTCAGCGCGCATACTGCTGGTGATCGTGTATTCCACACCAAATTTGGCTACGGCACAGTGATGGGCATTGAAGGCGACAAGCTGGATATCGAGTTCGATAAGGCGGGTGCTAAGAAAGTTGTTGCGCGCTTCATTGTGGCGGCTGACCAAGCGGGTGACGTGCCTTTTTGAGTGGGTATTGTGGGCTAAACCGGTACACCTACACGCAAAATAGGCAAGATTGAGGCGATCAGCATAAGTCCCATGGTGATGTTGAATGCCCGCAATCTGCGTGGTGCATTCAGCCAGCGTTTCGTTT
Source organism: Thalassobium sp. (assembly GCA_024640765.1). Classification (GTDB taxonomy): domain Bacteria; phylum Pseudomonadota; class Alphaproteobacteria; order Rhodobacterales; family Rhodobacteraceae; genus Nereida. The sequence continues at coordinate 58,237 of JAHEEK010000001.1, forward strand.
TCGAGCCAAGCGCGGCCCAGACGGTGACGCATGGCGTGTTGATCAGCGGAATGACGATGATCACTGTGAGGAACCCAAGCCAGCCAGCTTCTGGTGGGGCGAAAAGTGTCAGCGCGTTGAGATGCATCGCCCATGCTTTGGGGTTTACCCATTGAAAGGCAGCAGCCTGCCATAACGTCATCGGTGTAGCGGTGCTTGCCACGCCGCTTGGGGGTGCAGCAGTTGCGATTTTATATGCCAAATACGTCATATAAATTGTGGAGCAGATTTTGAGCACCGTATGCGCCGCAGGCATCACCGTGAAGATTTGTGCCAGCCCAAGACCCAAACCGCCAATCATAATGACATGACCCAGACTGATACCAAAGATGTGCCTTATGCTCCGGCGAAGGCCAAAATTGGCCCCCGATGCAAAGAGCATCAGGTTGTTTGGGCCGGGCGTGATTGTGCTGGCGACAGCATAGGTGATCAAAAGCCAAAGCATCGCTTAAACCTAGAGGGTGAAATCAGCTGTGAGCATCGGATAGAGCGTGGCGATCAAAATGCCTGCCATAGCGTAATTGAAAATCCGCAGGCGCTGCGGTGTGCTTAGCAGGGATTTGATTTGCACACCCATATACCCCCAAATGGATACGGCAGGAAAGTTTGCGGCCATGAACAGTAAAGCAATTGCGATGGGTCCCCAGATGCCAAGTTCGGGCTGGGCGTATTGCGATTGCGCTGTAATGGCCATGAACAGCGCCTTGGGATTGACCCATTGAAAGGCCGCCGCTAGTAGGAATGTAAAAGGTTTGCTGTCAGGTTTCGCATCCGCCGGTGGGGCGGCATTTGCGATTTTGTAAGCTAGGTACAAAAGATACGCGGCGCTGAGAACTTTCATCACAATGAAGCTTGCAGGATATGCGTTGAACAACTGCAAAAGCCCAAGCCCGATCAGTGCCACTTGAAACAAGTGCCCAATCGAAATGCCCAACATATGCGGAAGCGTTCGCCGAAAACCAAAGTTTGCACCAGACGCCAACAGCATCACGTTGTTGGGGCCGGGGGTGGCGGAGCTGACGAAGGCGAAGGCCAGGAAAGGCAGAATGAAACTATACATTCGCGGCACATTAGCGACGGCGCGTCAGAAGGAAATGACAAAACCACAGACGGAAAAAACAATCAGGCAAAAAAAATAGCGGCGATACCAGGGAGGATGGTATCGCCGCCTTTTAACAGAACAACCCCGGGAGGAGGAAAGTGCGTCCTGATCTCGTATCAGCGCTTAGGCGCCGTATGCAGCCTCAAGGGCGATGCGCTTGATGTCGCAACGGAAAATTCCGAGGTCTGCCAGCTCGCGGTTTGAAAGTACCGCAAGCTCGTTGAAGGTTGCTTTGTAGATGCGGCGCTGAGCGATCGCTGTTTTTACGTCGTCGAATTTTGCGCGCAGGACGTCTGCGAAAGTTGGGCGGAAGATCGATGGTGTGCTAACTGTAAAAGCCATTGCTTTTGTCCCTGTAAGTTTTGCCGGCGTCTTATCCGCCGAGCCATGCTTCGAATGTCTTGTACCCTGGATACGGGCCATGTTGCGTCCGCACAACGCACAATGCTGCATTGCAGCTATGCGTCTTTTGCAACGTTTCGCCGAAGTTCTTTTGCCGCGTACCGTTAGCGCTAGCTGAAAATCGGCTGTAATGGGGCGGTGGATGTGGCTTGTGATCTTTGCAGAACGGGTTATTTGCCGAAGGGATTGCGCAATGAGCCGATGCCAAAGGAAGGTCCACTGATGTCCAGTAAAGAAGAAGTCCTAAAAGCCCTCTCATCTCTTACCCTGCCTGATGGCGGCGATCTGGTGTCGCGCGATATGATCCGCGCGTTAAGTGTTGAAGGCGGCACCGTTCGGTTCGTAATCGAAGCCCCCGATCCCGAAGCTGCTGCGCGCATGGACGGTGTACGCCGCGCAGCTGAGGCTGTGGTTGGTAAAGTTGCTGGTATAAGTGGTGTGAGTGCCGTGCTGACAGCCCACGGTCCATCTAAATCCATCGTTAAACCACAAGCTGCACCTTCTGCGCCTCCCAGCCTGAAGATTGGCGGACACCCGACAAAGCAAGAGGGCGGTCCCAAACCTGTCTCCGGCGTTGACCGTATCTTGGCGATTGGGTCGGGCAAAGGCGGCGTTGGCAAATCGACTGTGTCGTCAAATCTGGCCGTCGCTCTGGCCAAGCAAGGACGTAAAGTTGGGCTGCTTGATGCAGACATCTATGGTCCCAGTCAGCCGCGTATGTTGGGTGTTTCAAAACGCCCTGCCAGCCCAGATGGCAAAACAATCATTCCGCTGCAGGCCCACGGCGTAACAATGATGTCCATTGGTCTGATGCTTGACCCCAATAAAGCGGTTGTGTGGCGGGGGCCAATGCTAATGGGTGCACTCCAACAGATGTTGGGGCAGGTTGAGTGGGGCACGCTTGACGTATTGATCGTGGATCTTCCGCCGGGCACGGGTGATGTGCAGCTTACGCTTTGCCAGCGCGCGGCAGTGACGGGGGCAATCGTAGTGAGTACCCCGCAAGATGTGGCGCTTTTGGATGCACGACGCGCGCTTGATATGTTTGATAACTTGCGCACACCGGTTTTGGGCCTGATTGAGAACATGAGCACGTATATCTGCCCTGAGTGTGGTCATGAGGCGCATCTGTTCGGGCATGGGGGCGTTGAGGCTGAGGCCGCCAAAATTGGCGCCCCTTTCCTTGGGTCCTTACCGCTTGATCTGGACACGCGGCTTGCCGGGGATGCTGGTAGGCCCATCGCGGCTGGTGACAGCCCTATGGCGCAGGCTTACGCCCAATTGGCTGAACGCCTTGTCGCAGGCGGTATGGCTTAGACAGACACTTCAATTAGATTGAAGTTTAAGGCGCTCCGTCGGGGCGCCTTTTTTGCTACATGTGATAATGATGTGTGGGAAATCATGGGAGTCGTTGGTAATTTTGTATTTGTATCTCGCAGAGTTTATCAAATAATCGCTCAAATTAGGTGGGGTAGGTCGACTTTCTTGGTTGAAGTGACAAAAATTGGGATTTTGTGGTAATTATTTGAATAATAATGCTGCTACTATATTTGGTGTTATGAGGTGGATGTTCCTACATCATGATGTTGCTAAAGCTGTCTAAAGCATAGTTTACTTCATGATTTACTAAGTTTTTAGGGCGTTTAGCTCGAAAAAAGGTGTTGCTTCCCATAAATTCCCATGTATTCCTAACTTTGTCGAAGCGGTGAGCACACATTTAAGGGGCGTCTTAAGAACCCCACCCGGCGACCGAAAAGGTTTCATACAGGCCTCACTTCTTCGATCAACGAGATCCGGCGTGTGAGCGAGCAGACATCCCCCCAGGTGGCGCGCGCAGTCGGACTTCCCCGCAAAGGGGCACAGGCGGGTTGATCAGTGGCAGCAGATCAGCCCGCCTTTTTAATTAAAGGGCCGCGCATTTCGGTGTGTAGGTCGCAAGGTAGTAACAGGAGCCGGTTCCTCGATGGTCCGTGCGTTCAGAGGCGAATACCACCAGAAGGTGGATGCAAAGGGCAGGGTCTCAATTCCCGCGCCCTTTCGGCGTGTCTTGGAGGCAGGTGATCCCGCGTGGGAAAATGGCAAGTTGCCAGAGTTTGTCCTAGTTTATGGCGACGATCGGCGTGCCTTTCTTGAGGGGTTCACTGTGGATGGCATGGCTTCAGTTGATGCTAAAATCCGCAAATTACCCCGTGGCTCCAAAAAGCGTCATGTTTTGTCGCGCCTTTACAGTGGTCGCTCGGTAACGCTTAGCGTTGATGAGACGGGGCGGTTCGTTTTGTCCCCCAAGCTGCGCGAAAAGTTGGGCATTACGAACGAGGCCTACTTCATCGCCAACAACGATACATTTGAAATTTGGACGCCTGAGACATTCGAAGCTGAGAATAACCTCGCTTTGGATGATGAGGATTTCGATCCGGATTTGGACCCGTCAGTTTATCTTGATGGGGATGAGGAATAATCAATGGGCGCCGCTTCTACATCGTCCGCTGATCCGCACATCCCCGTTCTCTTGCGTCCTTTGTTGGAGGCTGTAGCGCCTGTAGGTGGTGTCTGGCTTGATGGTACGCTCGGGGCCGGTGGCTACACGCGCGGGCTCCTTGAGGCGGGTGCAGAGCAGGTGATTGGCGTTGATCAAGATCCGCTGGCACTTCAGATGGCAAAATCGTGGGCCGATGATCGCGTGACACTGGTTGCTGGGAATTTCGCCAAACTTGATACTTATGCGGAAAACCTTGACGGCATTGTTTTGGACCTTGGGGTCAGTTCGATGCAGCTTGATCAAGCCGAGCGCGGCTTTTCGTTCATGAAAGACGGCCCCCTTGATATGCGGATGGCCCAAGATGGACCTTCGGCGGCTGATCTGATCGCGACATGGTCCGAAGCTGAAATAGCGAATGTTTTGTTTCTATATGGTGAAGAACGCGCCTCTCGCCGGATCGCAAAGGCAATCGTGAAGGCACGCGCTGCGGCACCCATTAGGACAACTCTTGAGCTTGCCGACCTGATTGCAGGTCAGCTGCCGCGCTCAAAACCGGGTCAAAGCCATCCTGCGACCCGCAGTTTTCAAGCGATCCGCATTGCGGTGAATGGTGAATATGATGCGCTTTATCAAGGTCTTATGGCCTCTGAGCGGGCGTTGAAGCCCGGTGGTAAATTGGCGGTGGTCACGTTTCACTCCACTGAGGACCGGATGGTAAAACGCTTTTTGCAAATGCGTGCGGGCACGACGGGTAACGCCAACCGTTATGCACCGGAGGCTGAACAAGAAACCCCTGCGTTTACTCTAAAATCCCGCAAAGCAGTCGGGCCAGATGCGCAGGAGCTTGAGGAAAATCCCCGCTCGCGCAGTGCAAAGCTACGTGTTGCGAGCCGTAGTGATGCTCCTGCTGATCTGGCGGGCGAAACACTAGCGCCGCGCGACATTGGCATGCCGACGTTGGGAAAGGGCTAAGCGATGCGCACTTTGCTTTATATCAGCGCGGCACTTGCGGTCATGGGGCTGGCTTTTTGGGCCTATCAGGAAAATTATCGAACGAAAGACGCCCTGGTAGAGGTTCGGGTCCTACAGCGTGACATCGCTGAGGCGCGCGATACGTTGGGCATTTTACGTGGTGAGTGGGCATATCTGAACCGGCCTGAGCGGCTGCGCGATTTAGCTGAGATCAATTTTGATTTGCTGGGTCTTTTGCCGATGGAGCCGCAGCAATTTGGCCGCGTTGACCAGATCAGTTATCCTTCTGTGATTGCGCCGCTTGGACTGATCACGGGCGCCGTTGATACAAACGCGACATTTGGGGACGCACAATGATCCGCACGCCACTTCGCCCCCTTGCCCGCATCTTGAAAGCCCGCGAAAGCGGCGAAAATCCTGATGCGATTGAGCGCGACAACAAGCGTAAGCGTCACGAAGACATGCGCGATCAGTCCCGCCGCCGTGCAGAGGGCAGTTTGGTGGTCTTGGGACTATTCTTCTTGACCGCATTCGGTGCTGTAGGTGGGCGCATGGCGACGTTGTCTGCCTCGGATGTGGCAGAGCCGCGCAGCTCTGCGATGAATGTGCAAATCCGATCAAACCGCGCAGACATTCTGGATCGTCGTGGCCGTATTCTGGCGACAAATCACGACACGTATTCGCTGTATGCGCATCCTCATCAGATGATTGATAAGGACGGCACAATTGCAAAATTGCTTGAGATATTTCCTGATCTGAACGAGCAAAAACTGCGCAAGGAACTTGGCGGAAATCGCAAGTTTGCGTGGGTTAAAAAACGGCTTAGTCCCGAGCAAAAGCAAGCCGCACATGATATTGGTGACCCAGGGTTGCTGTTCGGGCCGCGTGAGATGCGTCTTTACCCCAACGGCGCAATTGCGGCGCATATCTTGGGCGGTACGCGTTTTGGTGAGCAGGGCGTAAGTAGTGCAGAAGTATTAGGCGTTGCGGGTGTTGAGAAGTTCTTCGATGACCGTTTGCGCGATCCTGCCAAAGCTAATGAGCCGCTTGAGTTGTCGCTTGACCTGACGGTGCAGGCAGCATCCGAAGAAGTGCTGTTCAACGGTATGAAGATCATGAACGCCAAAGGCGCGTCATCGGTGTTGATGGACGCAAAAACCGGCGAAGTAATTAGCGTCGTTAGCCTACCTGATTTTGATCCCAACAACCTCCGGCGTCCTTTGACGGTTGCTGACAAAGGCAAAGACCAAAGCGACAGCCCACTTTTTAACCGCGCGTTGCAGGGTGTGTACGAGCTTGGCTCGACTTTCAAGATTTTCACGGCCGCGCAAGCTGTTGATCTGGGTATAGCTGATGCCGACACCATCATTGATACAAAAGGTCCGATGCGTGTTGGAGGGCGTTCTATCGGTGAGTTTGAGAACAAAAACTACGGCAAGCTCAGCGTGTCGGACATCATGGTGAAGTCTTCGAACCGCGGCACCGGACGTTTGGCGCTTGAGATCGGCGCAGAGCGTCAGCAAGAGTTCCTCAAGTCCTTGGGCTTTTTTGAGGCCGCACCCGTGGAAACTGTTGAGCGCGGCACGCCCTTGATGCCCTCCAAGTGGACTGAGTTGAGCACCGTGACCATCAGTTACGGGCACGGCTTGTCTACCTCACCCATGCAGCTTTCTGCGGGCTATGCGGCCATCGCGAATGGTGGCACGGCGGTGACGCCAACACTGTTAAAGCAAGACAGCACAGTGCCGCTCGGCCCCCGCGTCATGTCGCCTGAGGCGGCACGCGAGGCGCAAAAAATGCTGCGCGCTGTTGTCACTGATGGCACCGCAAGTTTTGGTGATGTGCCAGGATATTCAGTTGCCGGTAAAACGGGTACGGCAGACAAGCCAAAACCAACGGGCGGATATTATGAGGACCGCGTCATTGCGACCTTTGCGACAATGTTCCCAAGCCATGATCCAAAGTACGTTTTGATTGTGACATTGGATGAACCCGAGATCATGGGACTGGGTCGGATGCGTCGTTCGGCGGGATGGACTGCGGTGCCGGTGACAGCTGAAATGATCCGGCGTGTGGCACCGCTCTTGGATCTGCGCCCAACTGTTGAACCTGCTAGCCTTGCGCGTGTAACACTGACCTCACAGTAAGGTCTTCGCGGCAGCAACACGCGGCTGTCAGGGCGGGGCACCACCGGGTGTGTTTCTGAGGAGCATTGGCAGAAATGACGACTAAAACACTTTCGCAACTTGGGCTGACAGCGGCGCGGGACGTTGCCATCACAGGGGTGGCTTTAGATAGCCGCGTCGTGGAAGCTGGCTTTTTGTTTGCGGCTTTTGCTGGTGCACAAGTTCACGGGGCCAGCTTTATTCAATACGCGCTGCGCCAAGGGGCTGCGGCAATTTTGACTGACCCTGAGGGCGCCGAGATCGCCAAGGAAGAATTGGCCGCCTCTGATGCGGTGCTGATCATAGCAGATGAGCCACGCCAAACATTTGCGCGCGCCACGTCCCTTTGGTTCGGAGCTCAGCCCGAAACTATGGTGGCGGTGACGGGCACCAATGGCAAAACATCTGTCGCCACTTTCGTGCGGATGATTTGGGAAGAGATGGGCAAGCCTGCGGTCAACCTTGGAACAACCGGCGTTGAGGGACACTGGACCGCACCGCTGGCGCATACGACCCCAGATCCCATTACGCTGCACGCGGCTTTGGCTGAGGCCACGCAGAACGGTGTGACATATGCGGCGATCGAGGCGTCATCGCATGGGCTGGATCAGCACAGGCTGGACGGGTGCCATATCAAAGTGGCGGGCTTTACGAACTTCACCCAAGATCATCTGGACTACCATGAAACGTTCGAGGCGTATTTCGCCGCCAAAATGGGTCTTTTTGAGCGTGTTTTGGTCGAAGACGGCACGGCGGTGATCAATATCGACGATGCAATGGGACCGAGCGTTAAGCAGCTGTGCGTCGCACGTGACCTTAAGGTGATCACCGTTGGCAAGGCCGAGGACGCGAGCCTGCGCATACTGGATCACCGTCTCGATGCCACAGGGCAGACACTGCGGATCGCGTGGCAAGGTAAAGCGCGGACGCTGCGCCTGAACGTCATGGGGCAGTTTCAAGCAGAGAACGCCCTTGTTGCAGCAGGCATGGTCATTGCCGCACGCGGTGCAGCAGATGAAGTATTTGACAGTCTTGCGCATCTTAAAACCGTGCGCGGCCGCATGGAGTTGGCCGCAACCCGCCAAAACGGTGCGGCGGTTTTCGTAGATTACGCGCATACGCCCGATGCGGTGCGATCGGCTATTGCCTCGCTACGCGGGCATATCATTGGCAAACTGGTTGCTGTCATCGGCGCTGGCGGGGATCGTGATACCACCAAACGCCCTTTGATGGGTGCGGCTGCGGCAGCGGCTGCGGATGTGGTGATTGTGACTGATGACAACCCGCGCTCCGAAGACCCTGCAGCGATCCGCGCAGCAGTCATGGAAGGGTGCCCCGATGCGATTAATGTGGCCGATAGGGCAGAAGCAGTTCTGCGCGGAGTTGATATGCTGGAAGAGGGTGATGCCCTTTTGATCGCAGGCAAAGGTCACGAGACGGGTCAAATCATCGGTGCGGATGTTTTGCCATTTGACGACGTGGAACAGGCCAGCATTTCAGTGGCTGCTTTGGATGGGATGATGTGAGATGAGCTTATGGACCAGTGCACAAGCGGTTGCAGCCACAAGCGGGGTTGCCCAAGGAAGCTGGGCCGTAGATGGCATCAGCATTGACACGCGCACGATTGATGCGGGCGATTTATTCGTTGCGCTGAAAGACGTACGCGACGGGCATGATTTTGTGGCAGCTGCCCTTGAGGCCGGTGCGGGTGCTGCGATGGTTTCGCGTTTACCTGACGATGTGCCAAGCGATGCCCCACTTTTGATTGTTGATGATGTGTTGGCCGCGCTTGAGCGTTTGGCAGTCGCCGCGCGTGCACGGACCAATGCCAAAGTTGTTGGTATCACGGGAAGCGTCGGCAAAACCTCTACCAAAGAAATGCTCCGCGATGTGTTGTCTGCCCAAGGACGTACCCATGCGTCTGTGGCCAGTTACAACAATCACTGGGGTGTTCCGCTTACATTGGCGCGAATGCCTGCGGATACACAATTTGCAGTTATTGAGATGGGAATGAACCACCCCGGTGAGATTGCGCCGCTATCCAAGTTGACCCGCCCCCATGTGGCGATGGTGACAACAGTCGCGCCTGCGCATCTTGAGGCTTTTCAAAATATCGAAGGCATCGCGCGTGAAAAGGCCTCGATCATTGATGGTTTGCTGGCAGGCGGCGTTGCTGTGTTGAACGCTGATATCGCGACGAGTGAAATTTTACAAAACCATGCGCTCAAATCAGGCTGCGAGATGCGGCTTTTTGGCGAAATGTCATCTGCTTACCAATTGCGTTCAGCACGTGTTTTGAATGAACTCACCATCGTTGAAGCCCGCATTGAAACAGACACAGGCACAGAAAACATTTTGTTCAAAGTGATGTCCGCAGGCACGCATTTTGCAATAAACGCGCTTGGTGCGTTGGCAGTTGTGGATGCGCTTGGTGGTGATCTGGGCCGTGCAGCGATTGATATGGCACGCTGGCAGCCGCCTGCGGGACGCGGCATGCGCGAGCGGATTGTGCTTGATGTTGTTGATACGGATGCTGTGATCGATGTTATTGATGATGCCTATAACGCCAACCCTGCGTCCCTTGCCGCGGCCTTGGCGGTGCTAAGCAGTGCAGAGCCGCAAGATAATCTTGGACGGGTCAGCTCAGGCAGACGCATCGCAATCTTGGGCGATATGCTTGAGTTAGGTAGCGATGAAATGGCCATCCACGGAAGTGTTGCGCAAGATCCAAATTTGGCTGCCGTTAGCAAAGTGCATTGTGTCGGACCGCGCATGAAGGCGCTTTATGATGCCCTTGGGGCACCACAGCGCGGGCGGTGGTACGAAACGGCCGAGGAACTTGCTGCCGAAGTGAGCCATATCGTCGATGCCGGTGATGTGGTTTTGGTCAAAGGCTCATTGGGCAGCCGTGTCACGCAGGTCGTTGATGCCTTGCGTAAATTGGGTCAAAGCACTACCAGTACCACCTAAATCCTGACGAAGAACGGGGACGACCACAAAATGCTGTATTGGCTGACCGAGCTTTCTGACGGGGGCGATTTTTTTAACCTGTTTCGCTATATTACTTTTCGCGCAGGTGGGGCGTTTCTAACGGCGTTGATTTTTGGGTTTGTTTTTGGGCCGACGCTCATCAACGTGTTGCGCCGCAGACAAGGCAAGGGCCAGCCGATCCGTGAAGACGGCCCACAAGGTCATTTCGTCAAAGCGGGCACACCCACGATGGGGGGCTTGCTTATTTTGTCGGCCGTTCTGTTTTCAACGCTGGTCTGGGCGCGGTGGGATAATCATTTCGTCTGGCTGGTTTTGTTCGTCACAATGACATTTGGGGCTGTCGGCTTTGCGGATGATTATGCCAAAGTCTCAAAGCAAAACACCGACGGGGTCAGTGGTCGCGTGCGGCTTTTGTTGGGCTTTGTCATTGCGGGTATTGCTGGCTTTTGGGCTAGTCAGGTGCATCCGGACCAATTGGCCAATCAACTGGCGCTGCCGATTTTCAAAGACACGCTGATTAACATGGGCTTTTTCTTTGTACCGTTTGCGATGATTGTCATCGTTGGGTCCGCAAATGCGGTGAACCTGACAGACGGTTTGGACGGTTTGGCGATCATGCCTGTTATGATTGCTGCGGGTACTTTGGGTGTGATTGCTTACGCGGTGGGCCGCGTGGATTTCACCGAATATCTTGATGTGCATTACGTGCCAGGCACCGGCGAAATTTTGATCTTTAGTGCGGCGTTATTTGGCGGCGGGCTTGGCTTTCTTTGGTACAATGCGCCGCCGGCGGCGGTGTTTATGGGGGACACAGGCTCGCTTGCTCTTGGCGGCGCGCTCGGCGCGACTGCGGTGGCCACAAAGCACGAGCTGGTTCTTGGTATTGTAGGTGGTTTGTTCGTGGTTGAGGCGCTTTCAGTGATCATTCAGGTGCTTTATTTCAAGCGGACCGGCAAACGGGTTTTCTTGATGGCGCCTATCCATCACCACTATGAGAAAAAAGGGTGGGCCGAACCACAGATTGTGATCCGGTTCTGGATTATCTCGCTCATTCTCGCGATGATCGGTCTGGCGACGCTCAAAGTACGGTAAGCTGCGAGCCGTCGGGCTTGGATATTTATAAACAAAAGAAAAAGTAGGGTGCGGCGATGATCCCTGTGCAAGGTTTTGAGGGTAAGCGGGTTGCGGTCTTAGGCCTTGGACGCTCGGGATTGGCTGCGGCGCATGCATTGGAAGAAGGCGGGGCGGAGGCGCTTTGCTGGGATGATAGTGAGCAAGGGCGCCTGCGTGCCGAAGGGCAGGGGTTGTTGTTGCACGACCTGACCAAGCAGGGCGCGTTTGAGGCTGTCTCTGCCCTGATCGTTAGCCCCGGAATTCCGCATCTTTATCCCGCACCACACCCTGTTATTGCGCTGGCGTGGGCAGCCGGCGTACCCGTGGATAACGACATCGGGCTGTTTTTCCGCAGTTACGCCACCAACGATTGGAACACATTTGACCGTACGCCGCAGGTGATCGCCGTCACAGGCAGCAACGGCAAATCCACTACATCTGCGTTGATCCATCACATTTTGCAGGCAAGCGGCCGGCCTTCGCAGTTGGCTGGCAACATTGGCCGTGGGGTGTTGGACATTGAACCCGCGCATGACGGCGAAGTGATTGTGCTTGAGTTGTCGTCTTATCAAACCGAGCTTGCGCGTGCCTTGACGCCTGATGTTGCGGTTTGGACGAATCTAAGCGCCGATCACCTTGATCGCCACGCAGGAATGGGCGGGTATTTTAACGCCAAGCGCCGCCTTTTTGCAGAAGGTGGTCCAGAGCGGGCTGTCATCGGCATCGATGAAATTGAAGGGCAGTTTTTGGCCAACCAGACGGCTACAGCTGCGGGCGAGGATCGGGTGATTTCTGTCTCGGTTGAGCGCAAGCTGACGTCAAATGGCTGGAGTGTATTTGCCAAGAAGGGCTTTCTTGCGGAGTGGCGCAAGGGTCGCCAAGTCGCCAGCATTGATCTGCGCGGCGTTGCGGGCCTGCCCGGTACACATAATCATCAAAACGCTTGTTCTGCTTATGCCGCCTGCCGTGCAGTGGGTATCGGTCCGCGTCAGATTGAGGCCGCACTTCATACCTTCGCAGGTTTGCCACATCGGTCCCAGACTGTTGCAGAGCACCGTGGAATTCGTTTTGTGAACGATAGCAAGGCGACCAACGTAGATAGTGCCGCCAAAGCACTTCAGGCATTCTCAAGAGTGCGCTGGATTTGTGGGGGCTTGCAAAAAGAGGGCGGTCTTGACGCGCTTCTGCCGCATCTTGGCAACGTTGAGAAAGCTTACGTCATTGGGCGCGAGGCAGAAAGTTTTGCGCGCCAGCTCAGCTGTGACACGGCCGTGTGCGGCTCAATGCAAGAGGCTGTCTCTCAGGCCGTAGCAGATGCGCAGGAGGATGATGTTGTCTTATTGGCGCCAGCGGCTGCAAGTTTTGACCAATACGACAGCTTTGAGGCCCGCGGAGATGATTTTGTGGATTGCGTCAAGCGTATGATCGCGGACTAGGTGGCGCTGTCTTAGCCCGCGATTGCTGTGCCCGCGGCCCATCCAGATGACCATGCCCACTGAAAGTTGTATCCGCCAAGCCATCCCGTAACGTCGACAACCTCCCCGATGAAATAAAGCCCGGGTACGGCGCGGCTTTCCATTGTTTTTGAGTTGAGAGCATCCGTATTCACACCGCCAAGGGTCACTTCGGCGGTTCTGTATCCTTCGCTACCTGTTGGGCGCATTTCCAATTCGGTCAAAACTGCCTCAAGCTGCGCCAGCTCATTGTCGGATTGGTCGGCTAAATTTCCGCTAAGGCCCGCAATTTCGATGATGTAGTTGGCAAGTTTTGAGGGCAGATGCGCGCCCAGTGCTGTGTGAACGGCCATGCGTCCGGCTTGTTGACGCTGGTCTTTGAGGGCCTGCACAATGTCGAGCGCAGGCTCAAGATGCAGACACAAGCTGTCTTTCTCGTGCCAATAGGAACTGGCTTGTAAAATCGATGGTCCGGAAAGACCGCGATGGGTGATCAGCAACCCTTCTTCAAAAGCGGCACCATTACAGCTGACCCGTGCATTGAGTGACACGCCCGCCATGGGCTTTAGGGCCTCCATGATATCTTGCCCGAAGGTAAGGGGAACCAGCCCTGCGCGTGTCGGCAACACATCAATGTCAAACTGTCGCGCAATCCGGTAGCCGAAGTCTGTAGCACCCATTTTGGGAATTGATTTGCCGCCAGTGGCCACAACCAAATTCGCGGTTGAGACGGATGCAAATTTGCCTTCGTGCATTAAGGCTACATCAAAACCGTTTTCGGTCTTGGCGATATGCTCAACAGAGGTGTTGAGGCGAATGTCCGCACCGCGAGCTTCGGTTTTGAGCAACTTGATGATGTCTTTGGCGGAGGTGTCGCAAAACAACTGCCCCAGCGTTTTCTCATGGTAGGGAATGCCCGCTGCTGCGACCATCTCGATGAAATCCCACTGGGTGTAGCGTGACAGGGCTGACTTGCAAAAATGCGGGTTTGCACTCAGAAAATTCTTTGGCCCTGCGTACATATTAGTGAAATTGCACTTGCCCCCGCCCGAAATTCGGATCTTTTCACCGGCCGCTTTGGCGTGATCCACAACCATAGTTTTGGGGCCGCTGTGGGCGGCGCACATCAAGCCTGCGGCGCCAGCGCCAATGATGAGTGTATTAATTTGCATATGTGGTGAGTGGCCCAGCTTACGCCCGTTGGCAAGCGGAGTGCCGCTTGGCGTACTCAAAAACCTCAAATTCATGCGTAATTTCCGTAGAATCACACGCGGTTTCGTAGTAAGGTTCTCTAAGAGACCCCGAAAACGGGGCGATTGAGGCGGTTAGAGTAGGTAAACCATGACAGAAATGGTCTATGGCACGGTTCCCGTGCGTAGCGGCGATGCTGTGCTTCCACGCTGGTGGCGCACGATCGACAAGTGGACAATGTCGTGCATTCTGATCCTGTTTGGGATCGGTTTGCTGCTTGGGCTTGCGGCGTCCCCTCCGCTTGCTGCCAAAAATGGCTTCGCTCCGTTTCATTACGTAGAGCGGCAGATCATTTTCGGATTTATGGCGATGGTCACCATGTTTGTCGTGTCGATGATGCAGCCTGATATGGTGCGCCGCTTGGCGGTTCTTGGATTTATGGCTTCATTTGTTGCGCTTGCGGCTCTGCCTGTTTTTGGAACGGACTTTGGCAAAGGTGCGGTGCGCTGGTATTCGCTTGGGTTTGCGTCTTTGCAGCCATCCGAGTTTTTGAAGCCTGGCTTTGTTGTGATGGCGGCATGGATGATGGCGGCCAGTCAGGAACTTGAAGGCCCTCCCGGCAAATCCATGTCGTTTATCTTGTGCGTCATGATCGTTTTGATGTTGGTGTTACAACCTGATTTTGGTCAGGCGTGTTTGGTGTTGTTCGGGTGGGGCGTGATGTGGTTTGTCGCTGGCGCGCCCGCGGTTTTGTTGATCGGTTTGATGGGGTTGGTCATCGCGGGTGGCTTTGTTGCCTATTCCTCAAGCGAGCACTTCGCGCGCCGCATTGATGGCTATTGGTCATCTGAAGTTGATCCCACAACGCAGCTTGGCTACGCGACCAATGCCATACGTGAGGGTGGTTTTTTTGGCGTGGGTGTTGGCGAAGGGCAGGTTAAACAATCACTGCCAGATGCCCACACGGACTTCATTATTGCTGTTGCGGCTGAGGAATATGGTCTCTTTTTGGTGCTGATAATTATCCTTCTTTATACAGCAATCGTGCTGCGCTCGCTGCACCGCCTGACCCGTGAGCGGGATCCGTTCATTCGTTTGGCGGGTACGGGATTGGCGTGCACATTCGGCATTCAGGCTTTGGTCAACATGGGTGTTGCGGTGCGGTTGTTGCCGGCAAAAGGTATGACCCTTCCGTTTGTTAGCTATGGTGGCTCGTCGTTGATCGCTGGTGGCATTGCAGTTGGGATGTTGCTCGCGTTCACACGCAAACGACCACAAGGTGAGATTGGTGATATCCTGTCCCGCCGGAGCGTGTAAGTTATGGCGGGAAAACCCCTTCTGATCATCGCGGCGGGCGGCACGGGCGGACATATGTTTCCCGCGCAAGCACTGGCAGAGGCGATGCTTGCACAAGGCTGGCGTGTTGTTCTGAGCACAGACGCCCGTGGTGCGCGCTACGCCGATGGCTTTCCCGCAGGCGTGAAAATCGAGCAGGTTAGCAGCGCTACTCTGTCGCGTGGTGGTCTTTTGGCAAAAGTGTTGGCGCCGTTTCAAATCATTGCAGGGTGTGTGGGCGCAACTTTGGCAATGCTACGCGACCGCCCTGATGTGGTGGTTGGGTTCGGTGGTTATCCGTCAATTCCCGCTTTGACAGCGGCAACTTTGCTGCGTCGCCCTCGCATGTTACACGAGCAAAACGGTGTGTTGGGCCGTGTGAACAAACTGTTTGCGTCCCGTGTAAGTCGCGTTGCATGCGGCACGTGGCCAATGAGCCTTCCAGATGGCATCGATGGGGTTCCAACTGGTAACCCTGTGCGTGAAACCGTGCTGGCCCGTGCTGCAGCGGGATATATTCCACCCGGAGATTATCCGATGTCTATTGTCGTCATTGGCGGCAGCCAAGGCGCGCGAATTTTGTCTGATGTGGTGCCAGCGGCCATCGCGCGACTACCCGAAAGTGTCCGCGCCAATGTGCGCGTCATCCATCAAGCACGCGGAGAAGACGAGGCGCGTGTCACAGAATGTTACGCACAACACGGCATCACGGCGCACGTACAGCCGTTCTTTGATGATATTCCCACTCTGTTTGCAGAAGTCCAGCTGGTCATCAGCCGTGCAGGCGCAAGTAGTGTAGCGGATATTTCGGTGATTGGCCGGCCATCGATTTTGGTGCCACTGGGCATTGCGACAGATGATCACCAAACCTCAAATGCGCGTGGGCTTGCAGAAGCTGGCGGGGCTGTGGTGATGGCCGAAGATACTTTTACGGTTGAGGCGGTCGCAGCGCAGATTGCAGATATTCTTAGCGACCCGAAAAAAGCAACTGCGATGGCGCAGGCGGCGCTTGGGGCGGGGCGGCCAGATGCGACCCAAGCCTTGGCAGATCTCACATTAGAACTGGCGCAAAGCCAGCAAAAAACACAAAAATAAAAGACGGTAGGCACGGATATGGCAGCAACGAAACTTCCCACGAAATTAGGCGCGCTGCACTTTGTGGGGATTGGCGGCATTGGCATGTCTGGCATTGCCGAAGTGCTTCTCGATCATGGCTATACTGTGCAAGGCTCGGACTTGAAGGCATCCAAAATCACGGATCGTTTGGCCGGTTTGGGGGCTCAAATTTTCGTTGGGCAGGCTGCTGAAAACCTTCAAGATGCGGATGTTGTGGTGATCTCTAGTGCGATCAAGCCCGGTAACGCTGAATATGATGCTGCACGGGCGAAGGGCCTGCCGATTGTGCGCCGCGCCGAAATGCTGGCGGAATTGATGCGCTTGAAATCTAACGTGGCCGTCGCGGGAACTCACGGCAAAACCACAACAACAACCATGGTCAGCGCGTTGCTGGACGCGGGCGGTGTCGACCCAACTGTTATCAACGGCGGCGTAATTCACGCCTACGGCTCGAACGCACGCGTGGGGCAGGGTGAGTGGATGGTGGTTGAGGCCGACGAAAGCGACGGCACCTTCAACCGGCTCCCTGCAACGATTGCTGTGGTCACCAATATTGACCCCGAGCATATGGAGCACTGGGGCAGTTTTGATAACCTGCGTAAAGGCTTTCTGGACTTCGTTTCAAATATTCCGTTTTACGGCTTGGCAGTGTGTTGCACGGATCATTCCGAGGTGCAGTCGCTGGTGGGCAAGATCACGGACCGGCGTGTTGTCACCTATGGTTTTAATGCACAGGCTGACGTGCGTGCAGTGAACCTGACGTACCGCAATGGGGCGGCGTATTTCGATGTGGCTTTGCAGAGCGAGGACCAGATGGTCGAAGGCTGTATGCTGCCTATGCCCGGCGATCATAATGTGTCCAATGCACTAGCCGCAGTTGCTGTGGCACGGCACCTTGGTTTGAAGCGTGACGAGATCAAATCAGCGCTTGAGAATTTCCGCGGTGTGAACCGACGCTTTACGCGTATCGGTGAAGTAGGCGGCGTGACGATTATTGACGACTATGCACACCATCCGGTTGAGATTGCTGCGGCCCTTCGTGCAGCTCGGCAGGCAACAGAAGGCCGCGTAATTGCCGTGCACCAACCGCACCGTTACTCGCGCCTACACGACTTGTTCGATGACTTTTGCAGTTGTTTTAATGACGCAGATGTTGTGGCAATTTCCGAGGTCTTTGCCGCGGGTGAAGATGTCATTGAAGGCGCTACCCGTGATGATCTGGTGGCGGGTTTGATCCGGCACGGCCATCGCCACGCCCGTGCGGTTGTGGGTGAGGATGACCTTCTGCGCTTGGTACGCGAACAAGCGGTGGCAGGGGATATGGTCGTATGCCTTGGTGCCGGTACCATTTCAGTTTGGGCCAATGGCTTACCCGCAAAAATGGGGGCCGATCAATGATTGTAAGTGCATCTATCGTGTCATGTTGTGTTTGGGCCCTACTGGCCAGTGTCACAGCGCTGTTGCCGTTGCGGGTCCAGTATGCGCCCGCAATTATGTTGGCAATCGTTGTGCCATTTTTGCTAATTTTCGTGGGATTTGAACATGGCCTTGGTGTAGTCGCACTTGGTCTTGCGGCGTTTGTATCGCTGTTTCGCGTGCCACTTTTGTATGTAGCGCGTCAAATGATTAGCGAGCCTGTACGCTCATGATTGCGACTGTTTTGATCTGCGGTTGGGTGGTTCTGGCGCAAATCTTTCAATCGATCCCGTCCAAAGACAATCACTGTGGGCGGGCATATTTCTTGATAGCGGTCGGTATTCCAACCCTTGGGATGGCAACGTTTTCGGGTGGCGTTTGGGCGGCTGTGCTGGGCCTTGGTGTTGGTATTGCTGTGCTGCGCTGGCCGCTGTATCGCGGTGTGAATTGGCTCAAAGAAAAGGCACTACGATGACGGATTGGCCCGATGTGCGCGGACGACTTACCCAAGGGCGCGCCCTTGCGGACCTGACGTGGTTGCGTGTTGGTGGTCCTGCGGATGTGCTTTTCCAACCTGCTGATGTGGACGATCTTTGTTCGTTTCTCGCGGCCCTACCTGCTGAGACGCCGGTGTTCCCAATGGGCGTCGGTAGCAATCTGATTGTTCGTGACGGTGGGCTGCGCGCGGCTGTCATTCGGATGGGCCGCGGTTTTAATGACATAGAAATTAGTGGCACTACCGTGCGCGCAGGGGTTGCAGCACTTGATGCCCATGTGGCGCGCAAAGCAGCCGATGCCGGTCTTGATTTGACGTTCTTTCGGACAATCCCTGGTTCAATCGGTGGCGCTGTTCGGATGAATGCCGGATGTTATGGGCGGTATACGGCGGATCACTTTATAAAGGCCGAAGCCGTAACGCGCAGCGGTGAGCGGGTTGAGCTTGGTCCTGATGGCTTAGCCTTTGGTTATCGAACATCTATGTTGCCCGAAGGCTGGGTATTGACCCATGCGGTGTTTGAGGCGCCTACGGGCGATCCGCAAACCTTGCAAGAAACAATGGCGGCTCAGCTTGCCAAGCGCGATGAAACCCAGCCGACCAAAGACAGAAGCGCGGGCAGCACTTTTCGCAACCCTGCGGGGTTCAGCTCAACAGGGCGGGCGGATGATGTTCACGATCTCAAGGCGTGGAAGGTGATTGAGGATGCTGGCCTGCGCGGCTTCACTCTTGGCGGTGCGCAGATGTCGCCAAAACATCCGAATTTTCTCATCAACACTGGGGATGCCACCGCTGATGATCTGGAAAAACTGGGCGAGCTGGTGCGAAAAAAGGTTTACGAAAACAGTGGCCTGACGCTAGAATGGGAAATTATGCGAGTGGGTGAACCCGCCGCAAAATAAGCGCGCAAAAAAGTGCGCAATGATAAGGATGGCGGGCAGAGCAGCCCTCGGACATGAAAAGAAGCGTGCAACCATGCGCGCGCAATCCGTTCTGACGAGAGCGGGGAGATGAGGCAAGCGGTGGGTAAGGCAGGCAGTGACCCCCTTAAAATTGCAGTACTGATGGGCGGGCCAAGCGCAGAGCGTGAGGTCTCTTTGTCGTCCGGTGAGCAAGTGTGCGCCGCACTCAGTAGTCTTGGTCATGATGTTCATCCGATTGACGCTGGCAAAGATCTTGGCGCGCAGCTGTTGGCGCTTGTCCCTGATGTGGCGTTCAATGCGCTGCACGGACGGTGGGGTGAAGACGGGTGTGTTCAGGGCCTCCTTGAATGGCTCAATATTCCCTATACGCATTCGGGTGTTATGGCATCTGCGATCGCGATGGACAAAACCCGCACCAAAGAGATTTATGCCGCCGCCGCGCTGCCTTTTGTACCAAGCGTAATTGCCCGGCGCGAAGATGTGATGGCGTCCCACCTGATGCCTGTGCCGTATGTAGTAAAACCCAATAATGAAGGGTCCAGCGTTGGGGTCTATCTGGTTGCTGATGGCGCCAATGGTCCTCCGCACCTGTCCGACGATATGCCAGATGAGGTGATGGTTGAGGCTTATGCAGATGGACGTGAGTTGACGGTCACCGTTATGGGGTACCGTGTCTTTGCCGTGACTGATATTTTGACCGACGGTTTTTATGACTATGATGCAAAATATGTAGCGGGAGGGTCGCGCCATGTTGTGCCTGCGAATATTCCGGATGAAATCACCAAGGCGTGTCAGGATTACGCGTTACGTGCTCATGCCGCGTTGGGCTGTCGTGGTGTTTCGCGAACTGATTTTCGCTGGGACGAGGCGCGTGGAATTGACGGTATCATCCTGCTTGAAACCAACACGCAGCCGGGGATGACGCCCACATCGCTTAGCCCCGAGCAGGCGCAACACGCAGGGCTGTCATACGCTGAGTTTTGCGAATGGATGGTGAGGGACGCGTCATGCAACAGGTAGGCAGGCGCCCAATTCTGCGTGCGCGCACGTCCAATACTGCACAGCCTGAGGCGTCAGCGCCGCGCCGTGACCCCGCGCCGTCAAAGTGGGCATATCGTTATCACCGTCTGCGACTGCGTCCTGGATACCGCAACTTTGTGCGCCTTGGTTTGCCGTTGTGTGTCGCGGCGCTTGTTGCGGGTATTTATTTTGCTCAGTCAGATAACCGCGCCAAAACAGTTGCCGCGTGGCAGCAGGCCCGTGCACAACTTGAAACCCGACCCGAGTTCATGGTCAACGTCATGGCAATCGATGGCGCGTCTGATGCGACAGCCGCCGCAATTCGTGAAGTTTTGCCTGTTGATTTGCCTGTCTCCAGTTTTGATCTGGACCTTGAGACAATGCGCCAAACAGTTGAAAGCCTTGATGCCGTGAAGACCGCATCCCTTGCGGTTCATACAGGAAATTTGCTGCAAATAGATGTGTATGAGCGGGTGCCAGCGGTTGTTTGGCGTCATCACGAGGGGATGGAGCTGCGTGATGATGCAGGGCACCGTGTGGCAGCAGTTCAAGACAGAAATGCCTACCCGCACCTGCCCCTGATCGCCGGCATGGGGGCGCAAGACTACGTAGCCGAAGCGTTGCAAGTGATCGCTGCCGCTGCGCCAATTGCTGATCGTGTTCAGGGATTGGTCCGCATGGGCGAGCGCCGTTGGGATGTTGTTCTGCAAACGGGGCAGCGCATAATGCTGCCCGTGGACGCGCCTGTAACGGCCCTTGAGCGTGTGGTGATTTTGGACCGTGCTCAAGATATTTTGAACCGTGATGTCATGGCCGTTGATATGCGATTGTCATATCGCCCGACTGTTCGTTTGGGCGAAGCGGCCCGCGAAGATATCCGTGAAATCAATGAAACTGAGTTTGGAGGCCAACGATGAGCCAGCCTTATGCCATGCAGCGCGCCATGCGAACCGCCCGCAAAGCGGCCCTTCAAAAAGGTGTCATTGCGGTATTGGACATCGGTACATCAAAGACAGCGTGCTTTGTTTTGCGTTTTGACGGCTCTGAAGGCCCATCCTCCGAGGGGATCGGGTCATTGGCCGGACAGTCAAGTTTCCGCGTCATTGGTGTTGCGACAACTCGTTCACGTGGGGTGAGTTTTGGCGAAATCACCACAATGGCTGAGACCGAGCGCGCCATTCGTACCGCGGTGCAGGCTAGCCAAAAAATGGCCGAGACCCGCGTAGATCATGTCATTGTTTCCTTCAGCGGCGCAAACCCGCGTAGCTACGGTCTTGATGGTAAAGTTGAACTTGAGACTGGCGTTGTGACAGATGCGGACATTGGCCGCGTTTTGGCGATGTGCGATGAGCCTGACATCGGTGCAGGCCGCGAGGTTTTGCACGCGCAGCCTGTGAATTTCGCGCTGGATTACCGGTCTGGCCTTGCGGATCCGCGCGGGCAGGCGGGACAAGAATTGATGACCGATCTGCATCTGCTGACAGTTGATGCACCTGTCATTCAAAACATCGTGCAATGCGTAAAGCGCTGCGACCTAGAACTGGCTGGTCTTGCTTCGGCGGCATACTCCAGTGGCCTTTCTGCCTTGATCGAGGATGAGCAAGAACTGGGCGCTGCATGTATCGACATGGGCGGAGGCTCCACCAGTATTTCGATTTTCATAAAGAAACACATGATTTACTCAGATGCGGTGCGTATGGGCGGCGATCACGTTACATCCGATATCGCGATGGGTCTGCGTGTGCCAACGCCAACAGCAGAACGGCTCAAGACATATTACGGCGGTGTTCACGCCACGGGTATGGATGACCGTGACATGATCCAACTTGGCGGTGACACGGGTGATTGGGAGCTTGATAGCCGTCAGGCAAGCCGCGCGGAGTTGATTGGTATCATGCGCCCCCGCGTCGAGGAAATTCTGGAAGAAGCACGCGCACGACTTGATGCGGCGGGCTTTGAACATTTGCCAAGCCAGAAGATTGTGCTGACTGGTGGTGCGAGCCAAATTCCCGGCCTTGACGGGTTGGCCAGCCGCATTTTGGGACAGCACGTCCGCATGGGGCGGCCGTTGCGGGTTCAGGGGCTTCCGCAGGCTGTAACAGGACCTGCATTTTCGTCTGCTGTCGGGCTAGCGCTTTTTGCGGCGAACCCTCAAGACGAGTGGTGGGACTTTGATGTCCCAACTGAAATGTATCCTGCGCGCAGCCTAAAGCGCGCCTTCAGGTGGTTCAAAGACAACTGGTAACCCCGAAATCTATAGCTATACCCCCAGATGAGGGGCGTTTGAGCGGTTTTTTGTCGTTATTTTGTGCTGAAATCACCGTTTTTCAGGTGACGCGCGCCAATTGTCGCGGTATCATACTCGCTAATGAAGGCAGTACGCACCTGTAAAAGCAGGGCGAGCACAATATTGAAAACGAGCCGCATCCAGAAATTTGGGGCTGCGGCGAACTCAGGCGGATATATCACTATGGCACTTAATCTCTCCATGCCCGGACAAGAAGATCTCAAACCCCGCATCACTGTTTTTGGTGTTGGGGGAGCTGGCGGTAACGCTGTTGATAACATGATCGAAAAAGCCCTTGAAGGTGTTGAGTTCGTGATCGCCAACACAGACGCGCAGGCATTGCAGCAGTCTGGCGCACCATCGAAAATCCAGCTTGGTGTGAAAGTGACCGAAGGCCTTGGTGCTGGTGCGCGCGCTTCTGTTGGTGCTGCCGCTGCCGAAGAAAGCATTGAGCAAATCGTTGACCACCTGGCGGGTGCGCACATGTGCTTCATCACTGCTGGCATGGGTGGTGGCACCGGTACAGGTGCAGCGCCAATCATTGCTCAAGCGGCGCGTGAGTTGGGTGTTTTGACTGTTGGTGTGGTTACAAAGCCGTTCCAGTTTGAGGGTGCAAAGCGCATGCGTCAGGCTGAAGAGGGTATTGAGGCACTGCAAGAGATGGTCGACACGCTGATCATCATTCCTAACCAAAATCTGTTCCGCTTGGCGAATGAAAAAACTACGTTCACCGAAGCTTTCTCGATGGCTGATGATGTCCTTTATCAAGGCGTTAAAGGTGTGACTGATTTGATGGTCCGCCCCGGTCTGATCAACCTAGACTTCGCAGACGTTCGCGCTGTGATGGACGAAATGGGCAAGGCGATGATGGGAACAGGCGAGGCATCTGGTGAGGATCGTGCGCAGCAGGCTGCAGAGAAAGCCATTGCGAACCCACTTCTCGACGAAATTAGTCTCAACGGCGCAAATGGTGTGCTCATTAACATCACCGGCGGTTACGATCTTACGTTGTTCGAGCTGGATGAAGCGGCAAATGTTATCCGTGACAAAGTGGACGCGGATGCAAACATCATCGTGGGCTCAACTTTGGACACAACTCTAGATGGCATCATGCGCGTCAGCGTTGTGGCAACCGGTATCGACGCTGCTACGAGTGTCCATGATATGCCGGCCCCACG
The DNA here is from genome assembly GCA_024640765.1 of Thalassobium sp. Taxonomy (GTDB): domain Bacteria; phylum Pseudomonadota; class Alphaproteobacteria; order Rhodobacterales; family Rhodobacteraceae; genus Nereida. Next base: position 81,916 of record JAHEEK010000001.1, read on the forward strand.
CCGCGCCAGCGCTATACCTGCTGCGCCACAACAAGCCGCTCAACCGGAGCCAGCTCAGCCTGCACCAGTCGCAGCGCGCGAAGCCACGGCCGAGCTTAGCCTGTTTAACGAACTCGACGCAGAGCAGCCTGTTGAGCCTGATGCCGCAGAGAACATCTTTGACGCTTCTTCTGCTGGTGGTGATGTACCTCCTCCCGCGTACCAGCCAGCACCTGAGGCGCCTGCGGCCGAACAGTTTGTCGCGCCGCAAGCGCCTGCACCTGGACAGCCTTCTGCGGAAGCGCTTGCGCGGTTGAATGCGGCTGTGTCCAACACCCCGGCACGTGAAGCGCAGCCTGCTCCAACTGCAGCCCCTGCGCCGCAAGCGCCCGAAGCAGCAGAGCGTCCCCGCTTTGGCATCAACAGTTTGATTGGTCGCATGACTGGTGGGGCAGAGCAGTCAGAGCGTTCTGCACCGGCGGCGATGCGCCAGCAGCCTCCGGTTCAAGAGGCATATGATGATGAGCAAAGCACAAATGCCGAGCAAGACCGCATCGAAATTCCTGCGTTCTTGCGCCGTCAAGCAAACTAGGTTTAGCTAAATAAATTCAATAGGCCGCTTCCTTTGGAGGCGGCCTTTTTTATTTTATATTAATGAGTTAACGAAAAGTATGGCGATGTTCCGCCTAGCCGCAGATCGACTGTTACAAAACGTTACAAACTGTTAATTGTGACTTCGGCAGACTTTTCATAGGCGGGTTGCACAAAAACATCACCTGTCTGAGGCTCATCTTGCAAACCACACTGCGTACCCCTGTTACATTTACCGGCACCGGCCTGCACTCTGGCCGCGCTGTGCGTATGACGGTTGCACCTGCCTCTGCGAATTACGGTATCTGGTTTCGCCGCACGGATGTGGCGTCGGCTAAAGATAATCTGATCCCTGCAACTTGGGACCGCGTAGAGATTTCTCCGCTTTGCACGTTGTTGGTCAATGATGCTGGTGTAACGGTTTCCACGGTTGAGCATGTTATGGCGGCATTGACCGGCTGCGGCATTCATAATGCAATGATCGAAATTGATGGTGGCGAAGTGCCCATTCTGGACGGCAGTTCGGTCACTTTTGCACAATCGTTCCTGAACGCGGGTGTCCAAGATTTGGGCGCGCCGCTGCAAGCGATCCGAATTTTGAATGACATCGAAGTTACAGTAGACGGTGCGACTGCATCACTCTCCCCTTCAGATGCGCTTGAAATTGATTTCTCAATTGATTTTGCGGACGGCGCGATTGGCCGACAGCGCAAGCATCTCAATCTCCGGAACGGCACGTTTGTGCGTGAGCTGTCCGACAGCCGTACGTTCTGCCGTCAATCAGACGTGGATGCGATGCGCTCAAACGGGTTGGCGTTGGGTGGCACATTAACCAACGCAGTTGTTGTTGATGGTGACGCTGTGCTCTCGCCAGGTGGGTTTCGACACGCGGATGAAGCGGTACGTCACAAAATGCTCGATGCTTTGGGTGATTTGTCGCTTGCAGGGCACCCTATTTTGGGCCGGTACACCGGCGTTCGCGCAGGGCATGCGATAACGAACCGTCTGTTGCGTGCGCTCTTTGCGGACCCAAGCGCCTTTGAAGTTGTCACATGCACACCTGAAATGACATCTGGCCTTCCGGGGGCGGGTGTTGAGGTGTTGGATCTGCCGCAAGCCTGCTGATCAGTCGTTTTTGTTCGTGTTCTGGGCGCGTCACTGCGGATAGCCTCTGGATAAATCTTTGAGCAGTCTTTACACATTCTGTTAAAGGACCGAGAGAGGGATCGACGGGCCATGCGGGAACGCGCGACGCAGTCACGAGTAAAACGAAAATCGCCCCAGATACAGGGCCGCTACGCCCGTGCAGCACGCGCAACTGTTGCGGTAGTTGGGCTTGTTGCTATTGCTGGCTGTGCGGCGCTGTCAAACGAAGGGCGTGATCGGCCGCTGGAATCTTACACGGCCGAAGAAATCTACCAACGTGGTGAATTTGAACTTGCTGAGAGCAACCCCGAAGAAGCTGCCCGCTTTTTTGGTGAGGTTGAGCGGCTTTATCCTTATTCTGAATGGGCCAAGCGCGGTCTGATCATGCAGGCATTCGCGTTCCACAAAGACCGTGATTATCCAAATTCACGCGCCGCCGCACAGCGGTTTATCGACTTTTATCCTGCAGATGAGGATGCGGCATATGCGCAGTACATCTTGGCGCTTAGCTTTTACGACCAGATCGATGAGATCGGTCGTGACCAAGGTTTGACATTTCAGGCGTTGCAGGCATTACGCACTGTGATCGAGCGTTATCCTGATACGGAATATGCGCGTTCTTCGATTTTGAAGTTTGATCTGGCTTTTGACCACCTTGCGGCCAAGGAAATGGAAATTGGCCGTTATTACTTGCGCAAAGGCCATTTTACGGCGGCCATTAATCGCTTTCGCGTGGTTGTAGAAGATTTCCAAACAACTTCGCACACACCCGAAGCTTTGCATCGCTTGGTTGAAAGCTATGTGTCACTTGGCTTGGCTGATGAAGCAAAAACAGCCGGTGCGATCCTTGGGTATAACTTCCAGTCAACGGACTGGTATCAAGATAGTTTCAATTTGTTGACGAGTAACGGTCTTGAGGCAGAGGCCAGCGGAGACAGCTGGTTGCGCCAAATTTACCGTCAGGTTCTCAAGGGCGAATGGCTGTAGCACGAAGATGCTGCGCGGGCTCGACATACGGGACATGCTTATCATTGACCGACTGGAGTTGAACTTCAGCGCGGGGCTTAACGTTTTGACGGGCGAAACCGGTGCTGGTAAATCCATTCTTCTCGATAGTCTTGGCTTTGTATTGGGTTGGCGTGGACGGGCGGAATTGGTGCGTCAAGGAGCCGACCAAGGTGAAGTGACCGCGTGGTTTGAGCTGTCACCGGATCATGCGGCGTTTAATGTTTTGCGTGAAGCAGGGTGGGACGTTGAGGATGAGCTGATCCTGCGCCGCGTGAATACTCGCGATGGGCGCAAAACCGCGTGGATCAACGATCGCCGGGCCAGCGGTGAGGTGCTGCGCGCTGTGTCTGAGACTTTAGTTGAATTGCACGGACAACATGATGATCGCGGTTTGCTGAATGCCCGCGGTCACCGCGGTTTGCTAGATGAATTTGCAGGCCTTGAGGCTGCGTTGTCGGATGTGGCGGCCCATTGGCGAGACGTTCGTGCTGCAAACCGTGCGTTAGATGCGGCGCGGGCCGAGTTGGCCGCCGTTAAAGACGAAGAAGAATTTTTGCGCCACGCTGTGGGGGAGTTGGATGCGCTTGCCCCTGAGCCCGGCGAAGAAGCCGCACTCGATACGCGCCGACGTTTGATGCAAGGCGCAGAGAAAATTCGTGATGATATCGCCAGTGCGCACACTGCCATGGGGCGTGACGGCGCAGAAGCGCAGCTGGATGCGGCGATGCGTTGGCTTGATGATGCCGCGAGCGGCGCAGAAGGCGGCCTTGATGAGCCCGTTGCAGCGCTTTCTCGTGCCATGTCAGAACTCGCCGATGCACAAGCCGGCGTAGACCGTGTGCTTGATAGTCTGGCGTTTAATCCGTCCGAGCTTGAAGACACCGAAGAGCGGCTTTTCGCGATCCGTGCCCTTGCGCGCAAACATGACGTGTTGCCTGATGATTTGGCTGTGTTTGCGGATGAGTTGAGGATAAAGTTGCAGGCTTTGGACGGTGGGGCGCACAAGATTTCCGATCTTGAGGCAGCTTTGGCTGCGGCGCAAAAGATGTATGATCGCGCCGCTGATGCATTGACCGCGCAACGCCAGCTGGCAGCAGCTAATCTTGATGCTGCAATGTCGGCAGAGCTTGCGCCTTTGAAGATGGAGCGCGCGGTTTTCACCACTGATGTAACGCCTTGTGATGCTGGGCCGACCGGCAAAGACGAAGTTGCTTTTCGCGTGGCGACCAACCCGGGCGCGCCCTCAGGCCCGCTTAACAAGATCGCCTCTGGGGGCGAATTGAGCCGTTTCTTATTGGCGTTGAAAGTATGTTTGACGCGGTCTACGACAGGGCTGACCATGATCTTCGACGAGATTGATCGCGGGGTCGGGGGTGCCACAGCGGATGCCGTTGGCCGCCGATTGGCTGAAGTCGCAAGTGCGGGGCAAGTTTTGGTTGTGACACACAGCCCCCAAGTTGCGGCATTGGGCGCGCATCATTGGCGTGTGGAAAAGCGCGTGACTGCAGGAGCAGACGGGGACATTACCACATCGACGGTTGTGCCATTAAACGCGGACGACCGTGTTGATGAGCTAGCTCGAATGCTTTCGGGGGACAAAATTACAGACGAGGCGCGTGGCGCGGCCCGCGCTTTGCTGGGTGGCTGATGCTTGGCGGCGGTAAATCAGGGCTGTGGCAAAACCTGCGTGTGTCACTTCGTCAGGCAGCGCACACGCTGCGTGATGTGATCCGCCTGATCCGCGCGAACGGCCCCAGTCAAATCCAGTTTTGGTTCATCGCACTTGGTGTTGGTATTGCTGCGGGTTTTGCCGCTGTTTTCTTTCGTAAAGGCATCACCGCGTTGCAAAGCTGGGTCTACGGCGCGCCAGATATTCAGCGTATTCATTCGTTTGCGGCAGACCTGCATTGGATCTGGCTGGTGACGCCGCCCGTAATTGGCGGGCTTATCGTTGGACTTATATTGCATAACTTTACTGATGATGGACTCGTGCGCAGTGTTGCAGACGTTATAGAAGGCGCTGCGATGAACGAGGGACGCGTTGAACGGCGTGCTGGATTGGCATCGGCGGCAGCGTCGCTGATTACGCTTTCAACTGGTGGCTGAACAGGCCGCGAAGGGCCTGTGGTGCACATGGCAGCGGTTCTGTCGACGTGGGTTAGCAATTGGATTAAAGCAGACGGAATTACGGGGCGTGATCTGTTGGGATGTGCGGTGGCCGCCGCTGTATCGGCCAGCTTCAATGCCCCAATTGCAGGTGCACTTTTTGCGCTTGAGGTGATCTTACGGCACTTCGCCGTTCATGCGTTTGCACCGATCGTGATCGCCTCTGTTGCGGGTACGGTGATCAACCGATTGATGTTTGGCGAAGTGACCGAATTCACGCTGAGCCAAGCAAACACCTTGTCATTTTACCAAGAATTGCCTGCTTTTTTGATGCTGGGCCTGACGTGCGGCTTGGCGGCCGTTGTCATGATGCGGACAATTTTCTGGGCGGATGATGTTACGACACGCTGGCAGGCGCGGTTTGCCATACCGCGATATCTACGCCCTGCGTTTGCCGGTCTCGCTTTGGGCGTTTTGGCTATCAGCTTTCCGCACATCATTGGCGTGGGTTACGAGACTACTTCTGCGGCGCTTACGGGAAGCCTGCTCTGGCATGAAGCGCTTGTATTTGCAGTGCTGAAAGTAGTTGCTGTAGCGATCACCATGGCTGGCCGGATGGGGGGCGGGGTATTTTCGCCATCTTTGATGGTGGGTGCGCTGACAGGGCTGACATTTGGATACGTGGCAACTGCGCTGCTTCCCGATGTCTCGGGTGCTACAACGCTTTATGCCTTAGCGGGTATGGGGGGCTGTCGCAGCTGCAGTTTTGGGCGCACCGATTTCAACGACGTTAATTGTGTTCGAACTTACCGGAGACTGGCAAACTGGACTGGCGGTGATGGTTGCTGTGTCGCTTTCTGCGGCTGTGGCCAGTCGGTTGGTGGATCACTCGTTCTTTTTGTCTCAGCTTGAACGGCGTAACTTCCACCTCGCGGCGGGGCCGCAAGCCTATTTGCTGGCACTATTTAACGTGACCAACGTCATGCGCCCCGTGTCCGATGAGAATGCAGCAAGCACAGAACACTGCTGGGAGCGGGGGTCTATGTGGACGGGAACGCGACGCTTGAGCAGGCGATGCCTTTGTTTGAGGCCGCAAATATCAGCTTTATTCCCGTCGTCACATTGGGTGGTGAAGATGCGCCACCTGAATTGTGGGGCGCGCTTTTTCAAATGGATGCCTTACGTGCGTACAACAAAGCGCTGGCAGAAACTGCCGCTGAAGAGCACAGCTAAAGCTTAGAAGTTTTCGACAGTGACCCGCGATGTGTCAAAAGCGATGTGCCCTTTGATGCGCATTGCTGCTTCAGTAGGGTTTTCATACGACCAAGCGGCGTCTTCAAGAGCACCGGATTTTGTCTGAATGGTGTAGTGGCTCGCAGCGCCTTTGGCGGGGCAGGTGGTCACTGTTTCTGAGGCATCCAAAAAGGCCATCGCCACGTCTGTAGCGGGAAAGTACATCACTTCTGCCAAATCACCTTCGCTCAGGATCAGTGCGTCGCGGGTTTCGCCGATGACGGCACCAGCAACACGGACGACTGTCGTTGTATCTGCACGGCGAACGTTAATGGTGTTGGTCATATGTGATCCTTTCAAAGAGGCGCCGTGGCCATTTCAAGCCATGCCGCCGCTGATTTTGACAGTTTACCTGATAACTTACGACTAATGTCTGCATGATATCCATTGAGCCACGCGCGTTCATCAGCGCTCAGAGTGTCTGTATCTATCAATCGGCGATCAATTGGAACCCATGTCAGTGTTTCAAAACACATCATTGGCGTTCGGGTCTGTTCAGCATCACGTACAATCACCAAATTTTCGATGCGGATGCCGAATTCGTTCTCGACGTAGTAGCCGGGCTCATTCGACAAAATCATGCCTGCTTGCAAAGGCTCATGCGAGGCGCGGCTAATCCGCTGCGGTCCCTCATGGACACACAGGTACACTCCAACCCCGTGGCCAGTGCCATGACCGAAATCCAGACCCTCTGACCACAAAAACTGCCGCGCGAGGGGGTCAAGGTCACGGCCTGCGGCCCTTTTGGGAAACTTAACCCGCGACACAGCAATCATGCCGCGTAAAACTGCTGTAAAGCATTTGGTCATTTCGGTAGTCGGCGTGCCAAGCGCAACGGTGCGGGTGATATCGGTTGTTCCATCGATATATTGCCCGCCGCTGTCGATCAGCAGCATTGAATTTGTATCAAGCTTGCGGTTGGTTTCTTTAGTCACGCGGTAATGAACAATCGCACCATTGGGCCCTGAGCCACAGATGGTTTCAAAACTGATGTCGCGCAGCGCGCCTGTTGCCTCGCGAAAGGTTTCCAGTTTTGTGACAACGTCAATTTCACTAAGCGTGCTGTGATCCGCGGCGTCCAGCCATGCCAACAACTCAACCATGGCAGCGGCGTCACGGATATGTGCGGACTTGGTACCGTTTAGTTCCGCCTCGTTCTTGCATGCTTTCGGCAAGATGCATGGATCACGGGCCAGCACAGGCTGCGCAAGCTGCGACACCACGGCGACAGGAATGCTTGATTTATCAACAAGCACATCACCTTGTAAGGCCTGTAAGGCTTGCTCAAATTCGTCCCACTCTCGCAAAGTCAGCCCTTCTTGAGGCTTAAGCTTTGCAAGTTTTTGGGTATCACTGAAAAGCTCAACAGCACCGGTAGCATGCAAAATCGCAAAGGCTTGGACAATGGGGTTGCGGGGAATGTCGCTACCACGAATGTTCAAAAGCCAACAAATGCTATCTGGGAGCGTAAGTACTGCTGCGCTGTGACCCGCTTTTGACAACTCAGCCGCCAAAGTACGACATTTTTCACGGGATGTTTTGCCGGCAAGATCTTCGGGATAGCCGATAACTTGACCCTGAGGCTTGTCAGGTTGGTTCGCCCAGATATTGTCGATCAGGTTCTCAGTTGCGCGCAACGCAATGCCCGATCCGTCCAAGGCTTTTGTCAGCGCTTCAATCTCGCCGGCGGTGTGCAGCCAAGGATCATAGGCAACCGTGTTGCCGCTCTTGAGCGTGTTGCGCAGCCAATCATGGCGTGGCGTTTCGGTGCTCAGGATCACCTCAAAGTCATCGGCGCATTGGGTGCGCGCTTGTAACGTGTAGCGTCCATCAACCAACATCGTGGCTGAGGTCGCTGTCACAATACATTCACCTGCAGAGCCTGTGAAACTTGTTAGCCAGCTAAGCCGTGCGTCGTGATCATTTACGTATTCGCCTTGATGGGCGTCGGCGCGGGGCACAAGGAAAGCGTCCACCTTTGCGCGCTGTATTTCACTCCGTAGTGCGGCCAATCGTGGCGGTCCGTCTTGGGGGCGTGTGCGCGTTACAAAGGCTTGATGCATTATCCGGCTTTCCTCATTCCCAGTACTTTGGCGCGTGCGCGTGGGTCCGTGTCAAACAGCGAGGCCAGTTGTTCGGTCATCGCGCCAGCAAGTTGTTCAACGTCCGTGATCGTGACCGCGCGATCGTAATAGCGGGTCACATCGTGCCCGATACCAATCGCAACCAGTTCAACTGCCTTGCGCTTTTCAACCATAGCAATCACGTCGCGTAAGTGTTTCTCAAGATAGTTGGCAGGATTGACGGACAAGGTCGCATCATCAACTGGTGCGCCGTCTGAAATAACCATCAACACTTTGCGCGCTTCTGGGCGCGAGATCATGCGCCGATGCGCCCACTCAAGCGCCTCGCCATCAATGTTCTCTTTCAGCAAGCCTTCTTTCATCATCAGGCCAAGGTTTGGCCGCGCGCGCCGCCAAGGTGAATCAGCCGATTTATAGATGATGTGGCGCAAATCGTTTAGGCGGCCTGGCTGCTGTGGACGCCCATCCGCAAGCCAGTTTTCACGGCAAAGCCCGCCTTTCCACGCCCGCGTCGTGAACCCCAGAATTTCCACTTTCACCTGACAACGCTCAAGCGTTCGCGCCATGACATCCGCACAAATTGCTGCAATTGAGATAGGCCGCCCGCGCATGGAGCCGGAGTTGTCGAGTAGCAGTGTCACGACCGTGTCACGGAACTCCGTGTCTTTTTCAACTTTGAATGAGAGCGGGGTGGTCGGGTTCGCAATCACGCGTGCCAAGCGGCCTGCGTCCAAGGTGCCTTCTTCAAGATCAAATTCCCAGCTTCGGTTTTGCTGTGCTTGAAGGCGGCGCTGAAGCTTGTTCGCAAGGCGCGAAACCGCGCCCTTCAAAGGGTCAAGCTGCTGGTCAAGATAAGCGCGCAGTCTTTCCAACTCGGCAGGTTCGGCAAGATCTTCGGCGCGGATTTCTTCGTCGTGCTCTGTCGACCAAGCCTCGTAAAGCGGGTCTGCATCGGAAATGGGCTGTGGCGCCGGTGGCTCAGTAGGGGCCTCGCCTTCGGGCATTTCGGTCTCTTCGCCCATGTCTTGGTCAGCGGCATCATCAAGCTGAACTGATGATTGCGCAGCATCCTGTTGCTGTTCTTGGCTTTGCTCAGGGTTGGCCTCGGCCTCCTCCTCACCAGTGTCATCATCCGAGCCAGTGCTATCAGGCTCTTGGGGCTCCTCAGATGCGCCGTCGCTGTCGTCTGCTTCGTCATCCTCAAAGTCGTCGGGGTCATCACCAAGCTGATCGCCGTAGCCTAAGTCTTCAATAATTTGACGTGCAAACTTCGAGAAACTTTGCTGGTCTTGCAGCATGTCTGACAGGTTTTCGAGGGTGCCACCTGCGCGGTCTTCTATAAAGCCGCGCCAAAGCTCCATCACATTTTGTGCGCCCGTGGGAAGTGGGCGACCCGTTGCGAGATGACGGATCAGGTAGCCGGCGGCAACCGCGAGGGGCGCTTCTGCGGGTTCTTTGATTTGATCATACCCTTTGCGCAGCGCGTCATTGGTAATTTTCACATCGATATTCGAAGCGGTGCCTGGCATGTATTCGGCGCCGACAGCTTCAATCCGAGCCGTTTCCATAGCCTCATAAATATCGCGGGCCATCTGTCCATCTGGAACGTAGTGGTTGTGCGTTGATGGATCGTGAAACTTATGGCGAAGTGCCAAAGCATCCGCAGTTCCGCGTGCAAGCAGTACCTGATCGCGTGTCATGCGTCGGCTGATTTGCGGAAGGCGGATCGTTTCGTTTGTTGCCCCGGGTGGGTCGACTGAAAAGCTGACGGACAACTCTGGGTCGTTGGCCATTACTTTTGTGGCCTCTGCGAGTGCCTTTTTGAACGGATCCGCGGGGTTGTCGTTGTTTTTCGTCATGATCAGCAACCTAGTGCGATTGGCGTGGGGCACAATCGAAATATTGAGCAACAATTGGGGGTGTTGGTGGCGTCCCATTGGGACGCCTGTTGGCCTATCGTCAGCCTTTTTCCTCAGCCCACGCTGGCGTTTGCGGCACTTTCAGGAAGCTCTTCGTCAAAGCAGCGTTGGTAGAATTCGGCGACTGTCTGGCGTTCGAGCTCGTCACATTTGTTCAAGAACGAAAGTCTGAAAGCATAGCCAACGTTACCAAAAATTTCTGCGTTTTGTGCCCAAGCAATTACTGTGCGTGGGGACATAACCGTTGAGAGGTCACCGTTCATAAACGCCGTACGCGAAAGGTCTGCGACCTGCACCATTTGCTGAAGCGTTTTGCGCCCGTGATCCGTGTCGTAGTAAGGCGATTTAGCAAGAACAATCGCGGCTTCTTTTTCGACAGATAGGTAGTTCAACGTTGAGACAAGTGACCAGCGGTCCATTTGACCTTGGTTGATTTGCTGCGTGCCGTGATAAAGTCCCGTTGTATCGCCCAAACCGACGGTGTTGGCTGTTGCGAAGATACGGAAATACGGGTGCGGTGTGATCACTTTGTTTTGGTCGAGCAGTGTAAGTTTGCCGTCTACCTCTAACACCCGTTGGATCACAAACATCACGTCTGCACGACCGGCGTCATATTCATCAAAAACAATTGCAGTTGGCGTGCGAAGGGCCCAGGGCAGAATGCCCTCTTGGAAATCAGTGACCTGCTTGCCGTCACGCAGCTTAATTGCGTCTTTACCAATAAGATCAATTCGGCTGATGTGGCTGTCGAGGTTCACCCGCACGGAGGGCCAACTCAGGCGTGCCGCAACTTGCTCGATATGGGTAGATTTGCCGGTGCCATGATAGCCCTGAATCATCACACGGCGGTTATGTTCGAACCCCGCGAGGATCGCTAAAGTTGTATCGTGATCAAATTTGTACGTAGGGTCCAGTTCTGGCACGCGGTCAGAGGCTTCCTCAAACCCGTGAACCACCATATCCACGTCGATACCAAATGTTTCACGAACCGAAACTGGTTTGGTGGGCTTTGCTTCAATATCGATCATTCCGTCAGCCATTTGAAAGGGTCCTAACTACGTCTTGTCATGTTGTTGCGTCGTTGGGTGCAACATAATCCAAGTCTCGGCAAGGGCTAGGGCTAAAATACAGCCGTTAGGCGGCGCCCACATCCGCATAAGCAGATGTGCCTCCTCCGTTTGCGCTTGCGTCGCTGTGTTGGAAGACGGAAATCCCGCCTTGGATATTGGCCACTTGCGATTTTAGGTTCTGCGCAGTTTCGCGCCCCGTGAGTGCAATATTGGCGTTATGCTGTGTGAGCTTGTCCAATGCTTCAAGGGCAGTCGAAATTTCCGTAAGACCATCTACTTGCACTTCACCACCTTCACTCAAATCGCCAAGATTTGCCGACATCTTCTGAACTTGGGCCAGAATGTTTCTCAGTGCGTCTCCCGTGTTGCCTACTAAGGCGGCACCTTTTGTTACATCGCTGACGTTGGTTTCGATCAGCGTTCTGATATCACTAGACGCATTGGCCGAGCGCTGTGCCAGCGCGCGCACTTCTGTTGCGACTACAGAGAAACCTTTGCCCGCTTCGCCGGCGCGGGCGGCCTCAACCGACGCATTGAGTGCAAGAAGGTTTGTTTGAAAAGCGATTTCATCGATCACGCCGACAATTTTACTGATTTCACCAGATGCGGTTTCAATGTCGTTCATTGCATCCACAGCTTTTGAAACGACGTTACTGGCGTTTTCGGCCTCCATAGAGGTGGTATCTGCAAATCGGCTGATGTCACCAAGTGTTTTTGTGGATTGGTCAACGCGGTCTTTGATCTGCAACATGGCAGCTGTGGTCTCTTCCAGAGCACTTGCCTGCTGTTCAGCGCGTTTGGCCATGTCGTTTGAGCTTAGCGTCATATCGGCAGACTGGTGGTCAAGCTGTGAGCAGTCCGTTTGAATGGTGCTCACCAGCTGGGCGAGCGACTGTACCGTTTCGTTTACGGTTTCTTGCAGCCTTGCAAAAGCACCGTGGAAAGTACCCTCCATACGCGCCCCTACGTCACCTGACGCCAAACGCTCCATCACAAGGCCCGTAGTTTGTAGCCCGTCTTCAAATTGAGCGACCAGCGCATTGATGGAGGCGGCTACGTTCTGCAAATCACGGTCTTCGAACTTTGATACGATCCGTTTTGTGAAATCGCCGTCTGACGCAGCATCCACCACGTTTGCGATGTCGACGCGCAACCTGACCATTTCAGCATTTTCAACCGCTATTCGTTTTGCCTCTTTTTCTTGCTGCTCACGTTCTTTCTTGAGCTGTGCTTCACGTTGCTGGGCATTTGCCTGCTCAAGCTCGATCCGTTTGTTGGCTTCTTTTGCATTCTGGCGTGTCAGCTCTTTGGCGCGCGCCCCTTCTTTACGCAGAACACCCAATGCACGTGCGATCTGGCCAAGCTCGTTTTTGCGGTATAACCCGCTGACCTCTAGGTCGAAATCACCGTCTGCTACGGCCATCATTTCTGAAATTGAGCTTGAGATGTCTCGGCGCAAATTGGCCACGAAAGCTGCAGAAGATATCAACCCGAACAGAAGCACCGCGCCCGATGCGATTGCGAACGTAAGGACTGAACTGTCCTTTTCTGCAGCAAGCTTGGCTCGGTTAGTTGTGTCAGCTTTTGCGGTTTGTTGTACAAGTTGTGCAAGTATGCTGCGCGGGGTGATGTTGTGACTATCGATTGTCGCGTAAAGGCTGCGCCGCTCCGTGCGAGACGCGGTCAGTTGATCAATCACTGTGACATAGCCGCTGAGCAGCCTTTCGACTTCAATTGCGAAGACCTGATAAGGCTTGTTTTGGGTCCGTTGGATAATTTGAGAGACATTATCAGCAGAAGTCGCGAGCAATGCGCGGGCATCTTCAAGCAGTTCGGGATTACCGGTCGCCAGAAAGTCACGCACGAAGAATTGCGCTGTCATGGCATCAATGAGCGCCAAGTTACCACGGTATGCGGAAAAGCTGTCACCAATTGCGTAAGCTGCCTCAATAACGGCCTTCGTTTGCTTGATTTGTTCGTCCCCAATGTCGCGTAGCGACGTGTTGGCTTCTTTGAATTTTGTTTGCGCTTGTTTTAGTGCCACAACATCAGTGTCGAACGTGTTTAATGTGGTATTCAGTTCAGCCAGTTTACCCGTAATGTTTGATGCTGAGCCGAGTGTTTGCTGAAGAATCTCCACTTCGGTCTGAGTGGTGTCAAGCTGGGCAACCAATTGCTCTAGCGTGTCTATGGAAGGCGAGGCGTTGTATGTGCCTAGCGACGCGTCAACGGCGGTATATTTGAAGCTAAGCGCATCAACCCGTGACAATTGGTCAGTTAGCTTGAAATAGCGCTCCTGTTCGGCCCCCCGATGCTCTGTCTTGAAAATACCAAAACTAAAGACTGCGAATGCCAAGATTTGTAGGACAATCATGCCCCCATAATTTGACGTCCTAAAGACCAATGCCGCATATCGAACCCCACGCGTTTGTGTTACGTGGGGAGCCCTAGCAGAGACGTGCTTTCAAAAAGGTTACCAGAGCAAAAGTAAGCTGCGCAGATTTACTTAAAATTGCGGCTATCTTTAATCTGATCCCACGCCCAGACGACCTCTTGTAGCTTGTCTTCGTCTGAACGGTCGCCGCCGTTCATGTCGGGGTGTAAGATTTTGATAAGTGCTTTGTACGACTTGCGAATTTCTGTCTTGGTCCAGTGGTCCTTGGCTTCTAAAATCTCGATGGCACGGCGCTCGGTTGGGGGCAGGCGGCGCGTTGTTGTCCCGGATGTTCGGCCCAGGTTTTGCGTGGCGTTCGCGCCTAAAACTTGGTGTGGGTCATCGACCCCAAGACGCGCCCATGCGCGCTGCTCATCAGGTGTGCGGAAAGGTTTTGTTTCGCGGTCCCAAACCCGATCTTTGTCCATTTGCTCGGCAAAGCTTTCTTCGGATGTGCCGTCAAAAAAGTTCCACTTCAGATTGTACTCACGCACGTGATCTTTACAGAACCAAAAGTAGTCGTCCAAAATATCGGGGCTTTTGGGGGCGCGATATTGGCCGCGTTCTTCACAGCCCGGCCGATCGCATACGCGGGTAGATGTTTCCGATGCACCAGACATTCCGCGGCGTCCGCGCGGGTTCTTTTTCTTTGCAGAAGACACAGACATATCAAAGCCAAATGGATCGTCTTTTTTCATCTTCAACATCCTTCAGAAAGTGGTGTTCGACTCGGAGCGATAAGAATAGTGTTTTGACAGCGAGGCGAAAGGGGTGAAATCAAGAATATGACGAATAGAACGACACGCAAAGAACGGATCGAGGCGGCACTTCAGGCTTTGTCCCCAGAGCAGTTGATCGTGGAAGATCAATCAGAGGCACATCGCGGTCATTCAGGCTATCAAGACGGCGGTGAAAGCCACTTTCATGTGATCATCAAAAGCGCTGTACTGACCGGTAGCCGGATTGCAAAACACCGCGCGATCCACGCTGCTGTTGGCGCTGATTTGATGGCTGAAATTCACGCATTCTCGATTGATATCAAGTAGTCAGGGCGTTTCGTTGTCGCAGGCATCAGTCTCGAGAATATTGTCGTCAGGCTCTGATTTGCTTGGCGCTGCCAGTGATTTTTCGTGTGGTGCGTCGTCTACGGGGCGCCTGAACACAAGCATGTTGTGGTAGACGGTCACACGCCCGGTCAATCCGCTGCGTTCTTGCAGGGGCAGGGTGTCAGACCGTTGATACTCCCACCCGCTGAGCGCCAGATCATTGATCATTTCCTGAACGGCAAACGCAAGCCGTCCCGCGCTACCTTTGCGGCCACGATTGGGCTTTCCCTTTGTCGGAGCAGGCAGAACTTTATACTCAAATTCAGGCATGGCGCGCGTCTCTCCCAAACACAGTAACCGTTTAACCTTGTAGTTTGCGGGCGACCAATTCGTTCACAGCTTTCGGGTTTGCTTTACCGCCCGTCGCCTTCATGACTTGGCCAACGAACCAGCCTGCAAGCTTGGGGTTTTCTTTCGCTTTGGCGACTTGGTCCGGATTGGCTGCGATGATTTCGTCAACGGCTTTTTCGATGGCACCCAAATCAGTAACCTGTTTCATGCCGCGTTCTTCAACAATCACGGCAGGGTCGCCACCGTCTGTGTAGACGATTTCGAACAAGTTTTTCGCGATCTTGCCGCTGATGTCACCCTTGCTAATCAGAGCAATCACGCCGCCCAGTTGTTCGGGGCTGACAGGACTTTCGGTGATGTCTTTGTCGTCTTTTTTCAGGCGACCAAACAGTTCGTTGATCACCCAGTTCGCCGCCAGCTTTCCGTCTCGGCCATCGGCAGTTTTTTCAAAAAATGCAGCATTTTCTGTATCGGCAGTCAACACGGACGCATCATAATCGGACAGTCCGAAGTCACTGATAAACCGTGCTTTTTTGGCATCGGGTAACTCGGGTAAATTTGCGGCCAGGTCGTCGACCCATGATTGCTCAATCTCGAGCGGGAGCAAGTCTGGGTCAGGGAAATACCGGTAATCGTGCGCCTCTTCTTTAGAACGCATCGAACGTGTTTCGCCTTTGTCTGGATCATAAAGACGAGTTTCTTGCGTAACACTACCGCCGTCTTCGACGATTGCGATTTGGCGACGTGCTTCATATTCGATCGCTTGCTGAATAAAGCGCAGTGAGTTCATATTCTTGATCTCACAACGGGTACCAAGATGGTCAAAATCTTGGGTTTCCATGTATTTCTCGTACGCGCCGGGACGACATACAGAAACGTTTACATCTGCACGTAGGTTGCCGTTTTGCATGTTGCCATCACATGTGCCGAGGTAACGCATAATCTGGCGCAGCTTACTGACGTAGGCGGCGGCTTCTTCGGGGCCGCGAATATCGGGGCGGCTGACGATCTCCATCAGGGCCACACCTGTGCGGTTAAGATCCACGAAACTCATATTTGGGTCCATGTCGTGGATCGATTTTCCGGCGTCTTGCTCAAGGTGGATACGCTCGATGCGCACAACCCGCGCAGTTCCGTCACCAAGCTCAACCAGAACCTCACCTTCGCCCACAATGGGGTGATAGAGTTGAGAAATTTGATAGCCTTGCGGCAGATCAGGGTAGAAATAGTTCTTCCGATCAAAAGCTGAGTAAAGATTGATATCGGCGTGCAAACCAAGGCCGGTACGCACGGCTTGGGCGACACATTCTTCGTTAATGACAGGCAACATACCCGGCATGCCCGCATCAACGAATGCAACGTTGGCGTTTGGCTCTGCGCCGAACTGCGTTGAGCTTGCAGAGAAAAGCTTTGCCTTTGTCGCGACCTGAGCGTGGACTTCTAGCCCAATCACCAGTTCCCAGTCATGTTTCGCGCCTGCGATCACTTTGGGTTTAGGGGCAGTGTGGCTCAGATCCAACATAGACGTATCCTTTTGGTTTTCGACGACGCTTCTAACGGTGCCCGTAAGCAGGAGCAAGTGAGCACGGCCCAGTCAGCGATGGGTTTGTGTATTATTTCCAGCATTGGGCCGAGGTCCATTGGTTCGTAACCACGGCAGCCCCCTTAAGATGTGCTATCCAAGTATCCGTGTTATCATTTCTGTCGTGTCACTGCTTAGATTGGGCGTTGACAGAATGCGCTTCATTTCAACGCGCATTTTCTCGCCGCGGGCGCTGTCCCACATGGCCCATGTTTCAAATGCTGAAGTCATCCGTGCCGTAGTCTGTGGGTTGATGCCATCCAGCGTAACGAGCCAATCGGCCAATAGCGCATACCCGCTGCCATCCGCCGCATGAAACCCTGCAGTATTGGCGGCAAGGGCACCGAGTGTCGCGCGGAATCTGTTGGGGTTCTTGACGTTGAAGGCCTCGTGTTCAGTGAGAAACTTAGCGACTTTGCTGGCGTCAGCGGGGGCTGCTTGGCCGATCTGAATGCCGAACCATTTGTCGATGACCAGCCGCTCGTGGGCCCACTGTTGGTAAAAGGTCTCAAGGGCTTTGGTGGCATGTTCGGTACCAATAAGGCAGCCCAGGGCAGTGAGTTGGTTCGTCATGTTGTCGGCGTTGGCGTGCTGTTTTGCAGCCTCGGCACCGCCATCAAGACGCGTGATCAGCCCCAAGATACGACCACAAAGCGCACGTTTGCCTGATTGCTCCGCATCTGGGCGGTAAGCTTGGGTGACTTGGTGCTGCGCAAAGAGCCTTTGCAAACTGTCTTGGGTGGCCTCCGCAAATTGTTGGCTCAGGGTCTCGCGCGCATCATAGATCGCTTGTGGGTCCGGTGCGTGCCCTTCGGATTTGATGTGCATGGCGATGTCCATCGTAGAAGGCAACGCGCTGGCCAGTGCGCGAAACGCAGGCGCGTGTTCTTCACTGCGCAGGCTCAAGCACCACGCATCGACGTAAGCATCGGACGGGGTTTTGATGCCGCGCGCCATGTCACCAAGAGTATTCAACGCCAAGGTCCGGCCTGCTTCCCACGCGCTGAATGTATCGCTGTCATGAGCCATCAGACGCAGTAGGTCATTTTCGCTTTGATCTGCGTGCAAAATGATTGGCGCGGAAAAACCACGATTTAGCGAAAGAGTGGGGGCGTCGGGCGCGCCGCTGTTTTGGTGATCGCTTGCGGATGCGGTGCTGTCTTGCCAAGTCGGTGTGGTGGTACGGGTATCGATTGTCCAGCTTTGTGTAGTTTCGTTCAGCATCAAAACATTGGTAGGTGTCAGGTCGCGACCATCTGCATCAATCAACCCGACTGTTAAGGGGATCGGAAGGGCTTCTTTGTGCTGTTGCTGCGCAGAAGGGGGCGTTTCTTGGCGTGCTGTTAGCGTCAACTCATTGCCCTGCCATGATTGTTCTATTGTCACGTGCGGCGTGCCCGATTGGTGCCACCAACGAGAGAAGCCCGCCAAACGCGGATCATCATCAAAGCAGGCAAAGAAGTCTTCGATTGTGACGGCTTGCCCATCGTGCCGTTCAAAATACTCAGTCAGGCCTTTGTAATAGTCTTCCTGTCCTAAGATCGTCATCAACATGCGGATGATCTCGGCGCCTTTTTCGTAGATTGTGGCGGTGTAGAAGTTGTTGATCTCTACAAAACTACCAGGGCGGACTGCGTGGGACAGCGGGCCAGCGTCTTCGCGAAACTGCCTGCCGCGCAGGGCATTTACGTCATTGATACGCGCGACAGCAGGATCACGGGTGTCTGCAGTGAACTGCTGGTCCCTAAATACCGTAAGCCCTTCTTTTAGGCATAGCTGGAACCAGTCGCGACAGGTGATCCGGTTGCCAGTCCAGTTGTGGAAATATTCATGGGCGATGATTGCCTCGATACGTTCAAAGTTGGCATCGGTGGCGGTTTCGGGGCTGGCCAACACCGCAGAGGAATTGAAGATGTTCAGCCCCTTATTTTCCATTGCGCCCATGTTGAAGTCATCAACGGCAACGATGTTGAAGATGTCCAGGTCATAGGCACGTCCGTAAACACGTTCATCCCACAGCATTGAGGCCTTAAGCGCCACCATCCCAAATGCGCATTTGTCGATGTCATCTGACCGCACATAAATATTGAGCGCCACATCGCGGCCTTCGGATGTTGTAAAGCTGTCTGAATGCGCGACCAGATCACCGGCAACAAGCGCGAACAAATACGCGGGCTTTGGCCATGGGTCGTGCCATTCGGCCCAACCGTCACCACTGTCTGTTGGGTTGCCGTTAGATAATAGTACGGGCAGATCAGACATGATGCGGACGGTGAAGACTGACATAACGTCGGGTCGGTCCGGGTAATAAGTGATACGGCGAAAGCCTTCGGCCTCACATTGAGTGCAAAACAGTCCGTTGGACAAGTAAAGCCCTTCAAGCGCGGTGTTAGACTGTGGATCAATCTCGACTTCAGCTTCCCAGATGAACGGTGCGTCAGGCACATCCGCAGTAAGGCCATCGGGTGTGAGGCTCACATCAACAGGTTGTCCGTCAATGCGCGCCGATATCAGTTTCATGTGTTCGCCGTGCAAATGAAAGGTGCGGTCCGCGCTTTCTGGGTTAGGGCGAAATGCTATTTTTGAGGTCACCCGTGTTGCCGTTGGGTGTAGCTGGAACGTTAAATGCACACTGTCCACGAGATACGCGGGAACTGTGTAATCGGCCAAATAAATGGTTTGGGGGCTTGCATCTTTCATGGGGTATCCTTGCGCACAAATGTGTCAGCTACGTTACGCCCAAACGTAGGCCGAGGCGTGATGCGGAGCAAGTCGATCCGACGCATTTGATAGACATTCATGCTTGTCCATATGTTCGCCCGCCTTACATCCCACCGCGTGGACCAGATGTTAAATATTTTGTGGCTCAAACGTGATCTGCGCGTTGCCGACAATCCCGCACTAGCCAAGGCGGTGCAGGGTAATCATCCTGTTGTGCCCCTCTACATTGTAGAGCCGGAATATTGGCAGCTGCCTGATACTTCGGCACGGCAATATGCATTTTTGCGAGAAACCCTACACGATCTTGCCAAAACACTAGCAGGGCTCGGCGCGCCTTTGGTCATACGCGTTGCAGATGCCGTTCAGGCTCTCGATGAGCTGTCAAAGACATTCCCGATTAACCAGATTTTTAGCACGGAAGAAACGGGTAACGCATGGACGTTTCGACGGGACCAGCGGGTAGCTGCGTGGGTTAAACATACAGGTATCACGTGGACGCAGGTGCCGCAGTTTGGTGTAGTACGTGGCCTGCGCTCTCGGGATGGGTGGGCGGCCAGTCGAGAGAAATCTGTTCGGCTGGCTCAGATTGATCCACCCGTTGCCATGCGGCCTCACGGTGTGGAAAGCCAGCGCATGCCAAGCCTTGCGGACCTTTCGTTAGTGGATGATTGCCCTGACCGGCAGGCCGGTGGGCGCGGATCAGCGTTGTCGCTGCTCGGTGGTTTTTTGACAGAGCGCGGCCAGTCTTACCGCGCTGCAATGTCATCACCGCTTGAAGGGGAGCGGGCCTGTTCACGGATGTCGCCGCATCTTGCGCTGGGCGCGCTTTCGGTCCGTGAGGCGGCCCATGCAGGGCAGGCGCGGAGCCGTGAAGTGGCAGGTACTCGGTCAGGGTGGAGCGGTTCATTGTGCAGCTTTCAAAGCCGTTTGGCGTGGCGCGATCATTTTATGCAAAAGCTCGAAGATGCACCGCGGCTTGAGTATCAGGCCATGCATTCGGCCTACGAAAACCTTAGGCCAAAACATCCCAACGCTGAACGACTTCACGCATGGAAAACCGGACAAACTGGCATTCCATTTGTAGACGCTTGCATGCGGTATTTGATCCACACCGGTTGGCTGAATTTTCGGATGCGGTCGATGTTGATGTCTGTCGCAAGCTATCACTTTTGGCTTGATTGGCGCGGCACGGGCCCGCACTTGGCGCAGATGTTCACAGATTATGAGCCGGGCATTCATTGGAGTCAGGTCCAGATGCAATCCGGTACAACCGGTATCAATACGGTGCGGATTTATAATCCGGTTAAACAGGGAGTTGATCAGGACCCGAACGGAATATTTACACGCCGCTGGTGCCCTGAACTGGCACAAGTACCTGATCGCTTTTTGCAGGAACCTTGGCGTTGGGACGGTGCGGGCACAGTTGTTGGCACTTTATATCCTGAGCCCATAGTTGATTTGCCGCAAGCCGCGCGCTTTGCCCGTGATCAAGTCTGGTCAGTCCGCAAGGGTGCGGCCTTTCGCAATGAGGCGAAAACGATCGTCAAAAAGCACGCTAGCCGCAAATCAGATCGGGGCTTTCAGCGCGACAGAGCCCCCAAAGATCCGGACACACGCCAAATGAGCTTTGATATTTGATATGCCAAAAATGCGAAAGAAATCTGACCTTTCCTCAAAACCATGTGCACAGTGTGGTTTGCCGTTTAACTGGCGAAAAAAGTGGAAAAAAGTGTGGGATGAGGTCCGTTTTTGCTCAGACCGGTGTCGCCGCGATGCCAAGTCAAAACCACGCTCGGTGAAGTAAAACTCAATCGACAGTCAATATTTCTCGTTTGCGAAGGGGCCATCAATCCATCAGGGTCTGGCCAACCCGAAATTCTAATGACTTGTCTGAGAGGGCACCTCATGACCGACACAAACCAAAACCGCGTGCAACGTGCAGGGCTGGATGTTGACGAAACACTGGCCACATTTCTTGAAACATCTGCCCTTCCGGGTACTGGCGTTGACGCCGATACATTCTGGGACGGTCTCGCAGGCCTAATCGCCGATATGGGCCCAAAGAACGCTGCGTTTCTGGCAAAGCGTTCAGACATTCAAGCGAAGCTTGATGCGTACCATATTGAGCGCCGTGGAACCGATCATGATGCGCAAGCCTATCAGCAATTTTTGACAGAGATCGGCTATCTTGTCCCCGAGAGGGATGATTTTGCGATTGAAACTGCGAATGTGGACCCTGAAATAGCAAGCATCGCAGGGCCTCAGTTGGTTGTGCCGATCAACAACGCACGCTTCGCGTTGAATGCTGCGAACGCGCGGTGGGGCAGCTTGTATGATGCGTTCTATGGCACGGATGCCTTGGGCGATCTGCCTGCAGCGGGCGGCTATGATGAGGCGCGCGGATTGCGCGTTGTGGCAAAAGCCAAGGCACATCTTGATGCTGCAGTGCCTCTTGCTACGGGCTCATGGTCCGATGTGACCGGCTTGAGTGTTGAGTGTTGAGTGTTGAGTGTTGAGGGTGGTGCGTTGAGCTGTGCGACCGCAGGTGGCGCAGTGGCCCTTGCGGACCCCGCGCAATTTGTCGGCCACAAGGATGGCTCACCCTCTGAAATTCTGCTTGTGAAGA